>CALFWI010000249.1 GCA_937928615.1 uncultured Saprospiraceae bacterium
AAAAAGCACCATCAATTAAATATGAATTATGGGGCTATCAAAACGCACTTAGCAGATAATGGAATTGAGGAACCTACCATTAAGGCTATTAGTGAGGCAGTAATAGCCATTCGTTCTAGTAAATTACCTGACCCTGCGGAATTGGGCAATTCTGGTAGCTTTTTTAAGAATCCAGAAATTAGTCGGACGCAATTTGAAAAATTACAGCAGCAATTTCCAAATATTGTTTTTTATGATTTATCCAATGGAAAAGTCAAAGTGCCTGCTGGTTGGTTGATTGAACAGACTGGTTGGAAAGGCAAAAGAATCGGTAATACGGGCGCACATGCTAAACAGGCTTTGGTTTTGGTGAATTATGGAAATGCGACAGGGGCTGAGGTGAAGGAATTGGCTTTTGTTATCATTGCTTCTGTGCAGGAGAAATTTGGGATTGAGTTGACGGCAGAAGTTAATATTATTTGATGTAAAATAGCTTTTGATTTTAGTGGATTATAAGTATATGAAGATGTTTGTTTATATACGAAAGTTGGACATCATAAAAGACAAGAAATTGCAAGTTATAAAACTATGATAAAAAAGATTCTTCCATTTATCATTATTATCGGAATAATTGGTTGCAAGACGAATACCGTCACCCTTGATTACTTTGGGCAAACTGAACCTGAAACAACTCCTGTGGTATTCGGAGAAGATTTAATTTCAAAAAGAGGTCGATTCGAGCACGGGATTTCGTTTTCACAGGATACAAGGGAATTAGCATTTGGCATATTAAAGGAGGATGGCGTTAGTGGAGATATATATTATTCGAAAAAGATTAATGATGATTGGACGAATCCAGGGCCGTTTAAACCTTTAGAAAAAGAAAATGTATTTCTGCCGTATTTTATCCCTAATGGAAAATCTTTACTTTACGCCCAAAGCATACCTGACACGAACAACTTATATATTACTGATATTTGGCGCATTGAAAAGATTAATGATAATTGGCGTTTTCCTAAAAAAATACAAACGCCATTAAGTTCAATAAGCAGGGAAGCTAATGCTAGTATGACAAATGATGGAACAATTTATTTTTCATCAAATAGAAATTGCCAAGGAAATGAAAACTGTTACGCAGCCGATTTATTTTATTCGAAATTAGTTAATAACGAGTATCAAAGTGTACAAGAAATAGCTGAGTTAAATTCTTCGGGTGATGAAGAAAGTGTATTCATTTCTCCAAAGGAAACATACCTACTATTTTGTAGCTATACGGATAATGAAACCTTCATGGATTTATATATAAGTTATCGCAATTCCGATAATAACTGGACAACACCACAAATGCTTGACTCAACAATAAATTCAAAAGATTGGGACAGGAGGCCATTTGTAAGTATTGATAACAAATTCTTATTTTTTACGCGTCTACAGATTGGAGAAAAAGGCTTAACGGAATCTGATATTTATTGGGTTAATACGTCAAAAATATTTACGCCTTTCGTTTACAATCCGCTTTCTGATACAACATTAAAGGTTGGCGAGACATTCGAATTATCCATTCCTTTAGATTATTTTAAAGACATAGATGATAAACAATTGACTTTAAGGATTAATGACAATGAATTTGATTGGTTGGAATTTGATAGTCAACAAATGAAGTTATCAGGATTGCCAACTCTGGAAGGAGATTTTGAATTAACTTTTACCGCAGTTGATAAATTTTTGAATAGGGCTGAGGATAAGATAAAAATAACCGTAAAGAAATAATTACGATTCCCAACAATCTATAAAAATAATAACAATTAAACATGCCTACAACTACTTTCTTCCCAAACTTCCAAAACAAAAAAATCAAAACATCCGAAACAGAAATCAATCTAGTAATTGGCGGACAAGGGCCTCCGTTACTATTAATTCACGGTTATCCTCAAAGTCATATTATGTGGCATAAAGTAGCGCCTATTTTGGCAAAAAAATATACCGTGGTCGCAACTGATTTAAGAGGCTATGGCGATAGTGGAAAACCGAAGACAGATGCAGAACATTATCCTTATTCCAAAAGAGCCATGGCGAAAGACCAAGTGGAAGTAATGGCGGCATTGGGCTTTGATACCTTCAAAGTCATTGGGCATGACAGAGGGGCAAGAGTGGCACATCGAATGGCATTGGATTATCCACAGCAAATAGAAAAACTCGTTTTACTAGATATTTTACCGACTTTGTGGTTGTATGACCATACCGACCAAGCATTTGCGACCAATTATTGGCATTGGTTCTTTTTAATTCAGCCTTATCCCTTACCAGAAATGTTAATTGGTAATAGTTCGGATTTTATGGAAAAAGCTATTTTTGGACCATTGGCGGCATCGGGTGCTTGTACGCCTGCATCTATCGCGGCTTATAGTCGAACGGTGCATGATAAAGCTATTTTACATGCTTCTTGTGAAGACTATCGAGCAGGGGCAACGATTGATTTGGTACACGACCGAGCAGACTTTGAAGCACGGATTCAATGCCCTTTACTTATTCTTTGGGGGGCCAAAAATCCAGCTTATCAAAAACAAGATGTCCTTAGTATTTGGAGAGAGAAAGCGATTAATGTAAGTGGGAAAGCGGTTGATTCTGGGCATTTTATTGCAGAAGAAGTGCCAGATAGTTTATTAGCCGAAGTAGCTTCTTTTCTTTGAGGAATGCCAGTTGCTTGTTACCAGTTGCGAGTTAATAAACGGGCAACTGGTAACTGGCAACAGGGGGTTACTTTCCATATTTTTCAATCCAAGCCAATACCCCACCTTCCAAATTACGCACATTAGAAAAACCGTGCATTTCTAGAATTTGTTGTGCTTTACCACTTCTGGCACCAGAACGGCAATGCACGACTATTTCTGAATCTTTATGCTCCTCTAAATTATCCACTTCATCCATCACATCTCCAAGGGGAATTAATTTAGCTCCTATGTTAAATTCATCGTATTCGTAATCTTCTCGAACATCAATGAAAACAAAGTCTTCTTTTTTATCTAATTTTTCCTTTAATTCTGTTACTGTAATATCCATATTATTTTGATTTTGATGTACCTTATATTTTCAAGGTCAATAATTAATTTACTTTTAGGGATGAGGTAATTAATAAGGTGCCAGAAATGACGAGGTTATTATTTTCCTTATCCCTTAAGTCGGCTAAATTCTAAAAAGAATACAAAAATAGGACTTCAAAAGTTCTTTGTATAAAAAAAAGAAGTATCTATAGAATTAAATGTAAGCTTTATACTATTTTTAGGATTATTGTCTATCGAACTAATTAATTCGAAACTATACTAACAGTTTCGTGAACAGTTAAACACCTACGAATGCCAATTCTACGATTAGAAAATGTTATTAAAACCTATGAAAAACATACTGCGGTGAACAATGTCAGTTTTGATGTTCCCAAGGGTAGTGTTTTTGGTTTATTAGGGCCAAATGGGGCAGGTAAAACCTCCTTAATTCGAATTATTACCACAATTACAGGCGCTGATTCTGGTACTGTTTATTTAGATGGTGAAAAATTAAATAGCAATCATCCGAGTCAAATTGGCTATATGCCAGAGGAACGGGGCCTTTACAAAAAAATGAAGGTGGGCAACCACTTGATGTATCTTGCCCAATTAAAAGGATTGTCTAAAACAGTAGCGAAGGAGCAAATCAAATATTGGTTTGATAAATTTAGCATTACCGATTGGTGGGATAAAAAGGTGGAAGAATTGTCTAAAGGTATGCAGCAGAAAATTCAATTTATTGCGACGGTTATTCATCGACCTAAATTATTAATTTTAGATGAACCTTTCTCTGGCTTAGACCCGATTAATACTAATTTAATTAAATCGGAAATTGCTGAAATGAACCAGAACGGTACCAGCATTATTTTTTCGACCCACCGTATGGAACAAGTAGAAGAAGTTTGTGAGCATATTGTCTTAATTAATCAAGGACAAAAAGTATTAGAGGGAAGAGTAGCAGATGTAAAAAATAGATTTAAAGATAATCTCTACAAAATTAAGTATGTAGGCACTTTGCCCGACGATTTACAACGTATGGATGCCACGGATGATTCTTATAAAATTATCGAACAAGGCAAGCAATTTATTACCGTACAAGCAATCGAAGAAAGTGCTTCTAATAAATTACTGAACCACCTTATTAGTAGAGGTGTTCATATCCAATCTTTTAATGAGATTTTGCCGACTTTGAATGAAATTTTTATCCGTCAAGTTGGAGAAAGCAAGGAGTAACTCAGTAGGCAGTTGACAGTAAGTAGTAGTTTAGAAATGCTGTCTCTAACAAAATAGCCTTGCAGCTTTAAATTTTTTATATCTAAAAAAACACCTCTAATGAATAAATTGTGGTTAATCGTCCAAAGAGAATACCTCACAAGGGTTCAGAAAAAATCCTTTATTTTAACAACCCTATTGATTCCGTTTTTCTTCCTTTTATTTACGGTCATCGTTAGTTTCATTTTTAGTTATGAGGAAAATGAAAAAAATAAAATTGCCATCATTGATGAAGGAGGCATTATGAATAAGACGATGAAAGATGAAAATGATATTTACTATTCTTTTCCAAATGAAGATTTAGCTAGTCTAAAAGAAAAAGTAGCAAAGGAAGAATATAATGGCGTCTTAGTTATTCCAAAACCTAGTAATATAGAAGTCAAAGATTTTACGGTTAACTATTATACGGAAGACCAGTTGAGTTTGACGACTCAAATATCCTTAGAACGTAAAATAGGACGTAAAATTAGAGATTATAAAATAGCTACTTTAGGCTTAGATAAAGACCAATTAGAAACTCTCCGAAGTAATGTCTCTATTGACCCAGAACCTATCAAAGAAGGGGCACAGAATCAGAGTTCTATTACAGGAAATATTCTAACTGCGGTCGGGATGATGCTCGGCTTTATTATGGTAATGATTATTTCTATTAATGGTTCTCAGGTAATGATGGGGGTGATGGAAGAAAAAACCAATAGAATTGTAGAAGTAATGGTCTCCTCCGTCAAGCCTTTCGAATTGATGTTAGGAAAATTAATAGGCATTGGTGGTGTAACACTTACTCAAATGGCGATTTGGGCGATTCTTTTTCCTTTGATTTTTCTGGGAGCACAGTTATTTATGGGTATTGATACTTCTCAAGCACAAGTAGAAATGGCAACTGCTGGTTCTGGTATTAGTGAAGAACAAGCACAAGATATGGCGCTTCAAATTTTTACAGAAATTAGTGCTATCAATTGGTGGTTGATTATTCCTGCTTTTATCGTCTACTTATTGCTAGGCTTTTTTATGTATAGCTCCCTCTATGCTGCCGCTGGTTCTGCTATTGGTGATGATTTAAGTGAAGCACAAAAATTGACCTTGCCGTTGACTTTACCTATCATTCTGTCTTTTTATACAATGATTCCAGCCATGCAAGCACCGAATGGTACTTTGGCTACTTGGGGCTCTATTTTTCCGATTAGTGCGCCTTTTATTATGCCTGCACGATTGGCCTTTGACCCGCCTATGTGGCAAGTGGCTTTGTCTCTGATTTTATTAATTGCTACCACTGTCTTTTTTGTATGGATTTCTGGTCGAATTTATCGAGTCGGTATTTTCTTATATGGCAAGAAAGTTACTTTTACAGAGATGGGGAAATGGTTGTTTTATAAGGATTAAATAACTTAAATTGTAGAGGATTGTTGAATGGTTTTATTGTTACAGTGCTGGATAATCGTTAAATCAAGATTACAGCGCATACCATTTATTTGGCTGATTCTAATTTACGGTAGAACTAGCCAAATAAATTGGAACTGTAAATTATTGGTTGATTTTCCAATTTAAAATCCCGAAGGGATTAAACAACAATAACACCGTATGAAATGCGGTGGAAGTGATAGAATAGGATGCGCCAACCCTGAAAGGGTTGAACGTAAAATATTGATGTTCAACCCTTTCAGGGTTGGGGATTTGAACATTTTTGCAGTCACCCCGCATTTTCATACGGGGTTATTCACGTTCAACCACTTCGTGGTTAGCAATCAAC
>CALFWI010000250.1 GCA_937928615.1 uncultured Saprospiraceae bacterium
ATTTTACTAAAGCTAATCTATTTACACAAAAAGGATATGAATTAAATCCATCAGATGAAAATATTATGAAATTGAAAAGTTATTTAAAAGAAATAACAGATTTTATATCAAATAAAAAGCCTTAATCAATTATCATTTTATAATAACTCTTATCTAAATTTTATCTCCTCCGATTCTTTTTCTTCTTAAACTTCTCTCCACAATCCGAAATAGCCTGACCATCATTACAAATAATAGATAAATCTGACCCTGTTTGCGCCACCGTGATTTGTTGACTAACATTTGCCTTTTGGCTATTCGGTGGATAAAAAGGGTCGTTAAAATTATCCATTAAATAAATAGGTGCTCCCATGCATGCACCACTATTTGTGAAAGAAAATAAGGGGATTTTAGTATCTTTTGTATAGGTAATATTTCTAGTGCCGATACTAGTTAGCCCAAAAACAATGTAATCAAATTTAGGGGCTTCTGTAGGCGCATTGGAACGACCATTTTCCGTGAATTCTACGCCTGCTATAAGATTTTCTAAATTGGCTACTTGAAAAATACCCGTAGGCACTTTAAGGGTTACTTGAGCAGTTGCGGTTGTATTGAATGGTGATTTGATCGTTTGATTAGGTAATAAAGAAATGGTAAACACCCCTTTTTTTGCCTCTAAAATATACGTATAAACACAGCTTTGAGGCTGATTTAAGGCGGTTGTTGAAACTATGTTTTTTTGTGATTGGTTAGGGAATGTTAAGGATAACATGCCTAATGATAAAGGTACTATCAAAAATAAGATGGCTAAATTTTTCATAAGGATAATTTTGACTAAACAATAAGTCTATTTAACAAATAAGTAGTGCCTTTAATGGAGAGTGTTAATTTGATGAGTAGTAGCAGTTAATAAATATAACAAAAATAATGCCCTTCTTAATAACATAGCCCTAAAATAAAAAAGCCCGAAGCTTATCCCACTAAGCTTCAGGTTTGTCTATTATTGCTCATGAACAAAGCAATTTTTCCGTGAACTGTTCCAAAATTATTTCGGTTGCGAGTTACCAATTGTCCGTTGCCAGTTCGACAAAACAGATAACTGGCAACTGGTTTACCTCAAGCTAAAAGCTGCTGACCCTAAGTATCCAGCATTGGACCAAAGCGCCACATTATATAGTCCTGCATCCATTTTGTCTGTAGGTTGAAATGCCATACTTATTTTTTGATTTTCATTGAGTGCAATGGTTTCTACTCCTGCGACTTCTACTTTTAGTGCACCATCGGCTGTGGGTACATCCATTGGGGTAGAAGCAATTTTCTTTACGGGAATGCCTTCTCCGTCTGTGACGACTAGGTAAATCTCATGCTCTTTTTGCAGTGCTGTTGGTATATTAGCTAAATCAAAATCTACTTTAATGGCTCTCGCTTGCTTTGCTTTTGTCGTCAACTTCTCTTTTCGACCAGCTACTTGAATTTGAAAACTTGTTGCTTGGAAGCCTGCTGGTGCTAATGTGAATAACCGTGCTTGCATTTTGGTATTTTTAACATTTAAATTTTCCAATTTTGCGGTTAATTCCGTTTTTTCATCATTGACTACGATTAATTCCACATTAAGAGACTCTTTGGCGGCAACTAAATCTTTATTATTCGTTTGTAAAGCGGTGATTTCTGCAAATAATTCTTCTTTTGACGTATTTAATTCAGCAATGCGTTGTTGCATTTCTTCGTTGCTAATTTTTGCTTTAGATAGCGCTTTTTTGATTTTGAAAATTCTACTTTTTAACCCCTTTATTTTCTCTTCTGCAGCTACAATTTTCGTTTCCAGCTCCGTATTTTTTTCTGTTTCTACTTCGTAATTCGTCGTTACCTGGCTTACTTCTGCTTCTAAGCCTAGTTTTTCATCGTTTAGCTCTGCTAATTCTGATTTTAATTGAAGCGTTTTATGCGCATGTGTATTAGACTCGTTGCTAAAATGGTAAATCCCTCCAATCGCAGCTACAAGAAATAAAGTTAAAATAGCCATTCCTACTTTCAAACCAGTTTTACCACCGTCTGATGGATTGTTTAAATCGGACATTTTAATAAGTTTTAACTCAAAGCAGCAGCTTTATTTAGGAAAATAAATTGCTTTCTTAGACTGCCTGTGCCTATTCATTGATAGCAATAGGCTGGGGCATTGAGTTTGGTTAATAATGAATTTGAGACATTTACTTTTCATGTATATCTCTTATTTCCTAGGCGCAAACATCGGGAATAAGAACAGATGTAAGATTGTTTTATTATGTAAGAAGTTGTGAGGTAGTAAATTGGCGTGGTGAAGTGGAGATAAGAAGGAGTGGATTATTTAAAGCATTAGCTTAAACCAAAAAGCGGCTACCTCCATTTAAGAGATAGCCGCTTTATATTGCTGTAATTATTAAAAATTACTTAGCGAATACAGATTCTTTGCCAAATTTCTTTGTCAAAAGGTAGTAGAACATACCTCTGTATTTGTTTTTGTTAGATTTACCTAATTGCTCTCCAACTTCTTTCATGGCTGCATCTAATGCAGGCCCGTCAGATAAGCCTAATTTTTTGATTAGGAAATTTTTCTTTACTCTTTCCAACTCTACAGGGTCAGAAGTAGATACCTTTGATGCATCTTTATTATAAATAGCTGGACCGCAAGCTTTGGTCACTGCTTTTAATAAATCAGGATCTGCTGTTACACCCGCTTTGTCTTTTAATTCTTTAGTATAAAGATCTAGGGCTGCTTGAAACTTACTCATAGTATACGCTAGTTTAAGTTAAAAAATATAGTAAGATTTTAGGCGTAATATTAAGGAGTTCTACCGATAATTTACAATTTTACGGTGTTTTTTTGCAAGAATATGGTCGGAGAACAAGAAAAATCGGTAATATCATCATTTGAAAACGAATTTTAAGTTCATTTTGAAAAAGAGTTGCTTATTTATACCTCAGGTACTTTTAAAATGAATCCAACTTTGAAAACATTTTCAATATGAACGCGGGAGTCATTTTTTAGTAGTTTCCGTAATCGAGAAATGAAAACATCAAAACTCCTACCTAAAAAATAATCCTTCTTACCATAAATTTGCTCTACGGCATCTTCTCTTTTCAATACCTGATTTTGATGCAAACAGAGTAAACGTAGCACTTCGTTCTCTTTGACCGTTATTCTGCGGGTATGTGCCCCGTAAGTCAATTCGTGTCGCTGATAATCAAAAAAATAATCTCCGATATTAAACTGAGTCGGTTGTTGGCAAATGTCATCGTCTATATGTTGGTTTCTCAGAATTACTTTGATTTTACAGAGTAGTTCATCTTCATCAAACGGCTTCGTCAAGTAATCTTCTGCACCAATAGCATAGCCTTTTAAGCGATCTTCTTTTAAAGATTTAGCGGAAAGAAATAGGAATGGAATATTGGTGTTTTCTCTTTTGATACTTCGGGCTAAATCATATCCGTCCATTTTTGGTAGCATGATATCTAAAATACATAAGTCAAAACTAGTCGTTTTAACTTGTTGTAAACCGCTTTCTCCGTCTCGACAAAGCTTTACTTGATAGCCTTCATCTTCTAGAAATTCCATTAATAAGAATCCTAGATTTAAATCGTCTTCTACTAAGAGAATGTTTTTATCCAAAATGCTTCAATTAAATTTGATGCGCTGACAAATTCCCCCGATATGCCATCGGAGGAATTTGTCAGCGCATGTTAATTATTGGGTAAAAATAAATCGAAACGACTTCCTTTGTTTAAGTCGCTGATAATATGAATGAATCCTTGATGTAATTCTACTACCTTTTTGACATAAGCTAAACCTAAACCGAACCCTTTTTGATTATGGATATTACCTGTCCCTACACGTTGGAATTTATCAAAAATAACGGCTTGTTCAGATTTGGCAATGCCAATACCATTATCTTTGAAGAGTAATAAAATGCCTTTTTCTTTTTCTTTAGAGGTAATGGTGATTTCTGGTAAAAGCGTCGCATATTTCAGGGCATTATCAATAATATTCCTGAAAGCATTGCTTAAATGAAATCTATCGCCAATTACCGTAATGTTATCTGGAATTTGGAGCTGAATAGCAGCTTCCTTTTTATCAATTTGAATCGCCATGTCGTCAATAATCTCTTCTAATATTTCATACAAGTTCAGCTTTTCTTTTTTTAATGGATAATTTCCTTGTTCCATTTTTGCCAAATACAAAACTCGTTCTACTTGGTGGATGAGTTTATTGGCTTCTTTTTTTGTAATATTTAAAAACTTATTATTGTTTAATTGGGGCTCTTTTTTTGTTAAGAGGTTATTCGCTAAAATAATATTGGTCAAAGGCGTTTTAAATTCATGTGCCATATTATTAAAGAAGTCTTTATTGCGTTCTCCAATCTTCTTTTGTTGAATTAAATAGTAAGTGGCTAATCCAAAAACAGTCGTGACAAATAATAAGATAAAAATAGAAGAGCCTATCATAAACCCCATTTGCCCCAAGATGAATTGCGTGCGGGTGGGAAAGATAATACGTAGCATTTGGTCATTATAACCAGCAATGGCACCTAAAGAACAACAGCCTGGTAAATCTTCACTGGCACAAGTATTCTTTTTATCAAAAATTTCGATTTGATAGGGGAGGTGAATGTCATAAAAAGCTAAAGTTTTATCTAATGCTTTTCGGAAGCTTTCTTTTTCTGATTGAGGAGGTACAGTTGTGATGAGAGCGGCGGTCAACATGGTTCCCAAGTCGGATTCTGGGGCGGCGACGCAGGTTTTAGGACCATCACCCAATTCTGTCACTGCCATGCAGGAAGCCAAAGAGACTTTTTGATTGAATTGTTCCTCAATTAAATTTTTGGAATGAAATAGCCATTGCGCTTGTAATAAAACTAAAGCACTCAATGCTAAGGTAGCACCAGCAATTACTGCATTGACTTTATTCCATTGGAAGCTTTTCATGTTACAAATTACGATAAATAAATGATGCCTCGCTGATGATTAACAGCTATTTAACAAGTGGATAACAGGTGAACAACAGCTTTTACTTGTCGTTTGGGATACCTTTGTATTCAACAAATAATCCGGTAGCTCGGCGATTCCGAGTGTATTTCTAAAAATTAATATTATGAAAAGTTGTTGCAATTTTTGTTCGATGATGATACTAACCTTTTTTGCTTTCTTATTATCTATGGGGAGTTTACAAGCGCAGACTCAACCAAACTGTGATTTATCTAAATGTAGTCCTGAAGAACGAGCAGCTTGTGCTAAGCGATGTGCAACTAGTGCTTTAGCAACTACCGCTAGTTTAACTAATTTTCTTTTTGATACGGAAGAAGTAAAAAAGACAAATTGTAACCCAGCAGCTTGCGCAAAAACAAAAGCTGCTACGGCTAAATTGGTCTCTACAGAAACGAAGCTTGCTCCTGTTTATTCTAATAGCTTAGAAACAGTTATAGAGGACTTAACTAGTACGGAAAAGCAGAAATGTTGTGCCGTTAAGTGTAGCAAGGAAAAGACTAGCCTATAGTCTTGTTGAATATTGGATGATGAACAGTTGTCGGTTACCAGTTACCAGTTTGGCAAATTAACTGGCAACTGGCAACCCACAACTCGATTTATTTCACTTCCTTCGCATAATCATCGCCATAATATTTACTGGTAATATTGGTATGGAATTTTACCGCAGAAATAGGCGCATATTTTGGATTTGCTAAAGAAGGCAATACTTCTAAAATCTCCTCTTCCCAGATGTAAACCGCCATTGGTAAAGATATCCTAGGTTTAGTAAGTAGTGTTTTGGTAGCGGGTTTACTGACTCGATGCGTTGTTGATGGCAGGCGGTCGTTTGTAATACGCTGCATATAATCGCCTGTATTTAAAATGATACTACCAGGTTCGGCATTTAAGCGAATCCATTTTCCATTTGCTCTATTTAAAACCTGTAACCCTTCTACTTCTTGGGCGGGTAAAATAGTAAACAAATCGACGTCTTCATGGCCTAACATTCTTCCTGCTCCAGAGGCATCATCTTGGTGATTAATCGGTGGATAATAATTTAGGCGAAAGCCAAAATTAGTTCCAGTTAATTTCTCATCATATAAATGTGGGTCAGACCCTAGATAGCGCAGAATACTCTGCATAATTGGTAACACTAATTCTTCGTGCGATTGGATTAATTGCCTAAAAAATGGTTCATATCCACCTTCGGGCCAAAAGTCCCGTTCATTATAATTTGGATCGTTATCAAGATTAAATGCTCTGCGACAAAAGACCCAACCTTCCACCAAATCTGGATGAATAATGGTGGTTGTTTTCATCGGAAAATATCCTTGATTGACAGAACCATGTCGTTCTGCCTTATATTTCATGCGTTCTTCGTAAGAAATATCTTCAAAAATTTGAGCTGTTTTTTGCTGCCCCTCTTTATATAAATTAGTATCAACACCATGTCCTGTTAAGATGGCGAAGCCAATACTTTCTAAAGCCGCTCCTAATTCTTGCGCAAATGCTTTTTTACCTTCGATACCGCCTTCAAAAAATTGACGCATATCACAAGTCTGAATCTCAAATTCGTCATCAAATTGGTCAGTGGCTTCATCTTCTACCAATTTATAAGTTTGTTGTTTATCTACTTGGTCATATTTGTTAAAATCTTGATTGACTGCTTTGATACCGTCTTTTTGTTTATTTGCCATGATTATTTTTTTGCAATAAGCCTTATGCCTTAGGCTAGATTATAAATATATCCAATTAATACGATTAGGAGTAGGGTGGGAATGACCCAACTTATCCAGAAATGATAAAACCCTTTCAATCGACTCGACTGTTCGCCAAATATCTGTTGATTGGTAATGACTTTTCCTAGGCCCCATGCTAAACCACAGGCTGCCAGGCCACTTCCTAATAATTGCATTCCAGAACCAAAGATTAAATCTAAGGTGCCGATTAAATTATTATCGAAAGCAGAAGGAAAAGCTAGTATAGCTTGAATAATACCAATTCCTATTATTTTCTGATTTTTCGTCCAATTCAAACTGGTAATGTCTTCCATGCCACTTGCTAATACTTCATAAGATGCGATGAGAGAGAGTAAAGCAACCATGCCTAAGGCGAGTAAAAATAAGGTGCCAATTAATTGTCCGCCTGCCATTTGTGCAAATAAATGAGGCATGGTAGAAAAAATCAAGGTTGGTCCAGTAGTCATATCTAAGCCAAATACTAATACGGTAGGAACAATAAATAAAGACGCTAATAATGCTGCGCCAACATCACCAATACTCGTAAATAAAGCGATTTTAGGAATCTTTTCTTCTTCGGGTAGGTAACTACCATAAATTAGCATAAAAGTCCCGCCTAGACTCAGGGAATAAAAAGCTTGCCCTAGCGCAGCAAAAATGTGTTGTGCTTCTAAAGCGCCAAAGTCTGGTTGTAAAAAAACTTGTACCTTTTCCATAGCATCTGCTAAAGAGAAAGCGTTAATGATTAAATAAATAATGCTTATTAAAAAAAAGGGAACAAATATTTTGCTGATGGATTCAATTCCTTTTTTTAGCCCTCTTTGAATAATCCATAGACTACCAAAGATCGTGATTAATGCGATGCTATATTGTAGCCAACCATTCCCTAAATGCCGATTATAATTCGTGATATTTTCTGTTCCTTGAAACCCATAAATAGCCGCATAAACAGCAGAGAAAAGAACATTTGCAATAACGATAACATAATAGGAAGCGGCAATGCATATCGTTAGCATTAGCATATAACCTATTAACGTTCCTGCTGTTTTACCAAAAGCAGCTTTAAATGCACCAATAGGACCTTGTTTGATGGCTCTGCCCAATCCAATTTCAGCCATTAAAGCAGGGAAGGCGAATAGTAAAGTAAATAGGAGATAAATAATTAGGAAGGCACTTCCTCCATATTTACCCATCATATAAGGAAATCTCCAGACATTACCGAGTCCAACGGCAACACCAATAAGGGTCAAAATAGTTGCTATTTGAGAAGAAAAAACGGGTCGTTTTGTCAAGATGTAGGTTTTTCGTTCTAATATACACAAAGATGGTAAAAAAACACTAGAAAGGGAAAAGGGACTATACAGAAGTATAATCCCTTTAATATAATTTGACTATTAAATTTTGGATGGAAGGTATTGTTCTATTTCGTTCTTTGATAGCGAGTTAATGCTTACGCCTCGTATCTATAAAAATCAAGAATCGCATTAATTTTTCTATCTTCAACTAATTCTGGAACATAAGTGAATAAAAGCGGATACATTTTAAAATCTTCGGTCAATGCTTCTGCTAAAACATTCATTGCAGCAGTTGATTCATTCATTTTAAATAAACAGGCAGTTTTGCAGAATAAAAGTTCTGTACCAACTGCATTTTCATCTGCTTCTTCTAATAAATTTAGCGCTTCCTCATAATCCCCTTTTTTTATTAAAAAGGACGCAAATTGAATCCAGTAAACAGCTTGCTCTGGTGCTAATTCGACTGCAATGTCAAAATATTGAAAAGCTTTTTTGTTATCTTTTAATTGCGCATAAGCTTCTCCCATTGCTGCAAAATATTCCTCTCTACTTTCTTCTATTTTAATAGCCGTTTGGTAATGGTTAATAGCTTCTCGCCATTTTTCGGATGCTGCGGAACAGAGCCCTAAATGGAAGTAAACTTCATCATTGGTGTCATCTATTTTAAGAGAATTTATATAGATGTCTTGTGCAAAACTTATTTCTCCCAAAAATTGATAACATTGTCCAACTTTAAAAAGCAACTCTGCATCAGGTAATAATTTAATTTGCTCTAAGGCCAAAACCTCTTTATAACATTCTAGTGCTTTTTTATAATTTTTGGTTTCCATGCAAAGCTCGGCACAATGTCTGTAAGCCCATTCAAATTCATTATTAATAATGAAGGCATACTCGTAAGCTTCTATGGCATCTTGGTAATTGCCAAAATAAGTATAAGCATGTCCTAAATTATACCAAGCCTTATATGAATAAGGATCGTGGTCTATAATTTGATTGTAAAGTTGGATACTTTCATCAAACCTTCTAGACATCTCTATGCATAACCAAATTCGGTCTAGTGCTTCCTCGTGAACTGGATTGAATTGTAAAGCTTGTTTTAATGCTAAATACATTGAATCGTATTGTTGCATGTATTCATAGACGACACCTTCCGAATAGAAAATATCTGCTAACTGCTTTTTTTGCTCGACGTGACAAGCAACTTTCAATTCACTAATAATGGATAATGCATAGGTATGCTCTCCAAACAAACCAAGTACTTCCGCCTTAATTAATTTCACGGCGTAATCGCTAGGAGAAAGTACTTCTGCTTGTTGAATGGCATTTAAGGCTGCCGTTTCTTGTTTTTGAATAGCCAGCAATTCTGCCTTTCTACAATATAAAGTTGTAGAATAGAAATGTTGGCTTAAAGCTTTATCAACTGCTTCTAGAGCAAGGTCGATTGAACTTTCACTTTTATAGTAGGCAATTATCTGAGAAAATACCGTTTCCTCGTAAAAACCTACCGTTCCTTTTTGTGACATTGCCTCATACTCAAAAATGAGGTCGTTTAATGTATGTTGTTTATCGTAGTTGTGCTGCTGCATAGGTAGTATGTCATGATTTTTGATGTCATAAAGGTACATAAAAAACCTATTATCTTGCTACATCAAAATGAAAATAATTTACTTGTATTCTTTTAAAAAAATTGCGTGTTTTTTACTTTTTTATCGTAATTTATTAATAAACAATAAGTTACAAATTCATTATAAGTTATAGTGTTTTTTATTAAATTTATATTTCCTTGAAAAAAATATTGAATTTTTTTTATTAAAATATCTTCAAAATCAATTTGTTATCTAAACTTCAATTAAGGAAGAAAACTGTTGTAAAAAGACTATTTAAGTTTAAATATGTGACATTTTTATAATGCTATTCCGACCATTTTTGCTAAAAAAACAACCGAAAACTATTTATTGTATACCGATTACTCATTTTTGTATAAATATTCGGACTGTCAAAAAAGTAATTTAAAATTTAATATGTTACTTGAAAAAATAGCTTTTATTGGTATTTTGCATGCTAAAATTAGTAATAAATAAGGGAAGGCATTATAGTGGTGTTCTACAAATTTGAAACGTATTTTTTATAAAAACTAAAAATTTACCAGACAAAATCTATAAAAGTCAGCAATTAGCCATATGATGTTTTTTTAAATTTGGGCATACCTTGCTATGAAATAGTGCAGAGAATAGCTCATTTATTTAAGTGGTAAAGATTTTCTTTTTATTTTGCAGGAGCGGTATGGAGTTGTGGAAAAGATATTTAGTGAATTAAATTGGCGGAATGGCACAACAGAAACGACATCATAATTCTGGTAATCGACCTCCCAACAGAAATAATAATAGTCGGAATCGAAATGATAACCAGCATCGGAATGACAGAAATGGCGGAGGCCAGAATCAACAATCTAGTGATGAGCCGAAAAAGGAGCGTACAGGGAAAACGCAATCTAAGACAGAATCAAGTAATGATTTAATTATATTTATTGTTTTTTTAATTGCTTTAGCTACTTTTTTTTTAGTTAGGAAATTTTATTTTAAACCAAAGCAGAATAGCTTATATGCGGCTTCTGCTAATTTAAAATTTATGAAGGAGGGAACACTTACTTTTTTAGACGCTCAGACTGATGATAATATGATTAGTATCGAAATAGAGGTGTCTGAATCAGCTTATGAAATTGAAAGAGGATTGATGCATCGGCGTTCTTTGCCTGCAAATGGAGGAATGTTTTTTGTTTTCGACAGAGCAGACTACCGGACTTTTTGGATGAAAGATACTTATCTATCCTTGGACATTCTCTTTTTAAATAAGGATAAAGAAATTATTAGAATTAGTAAAGGAACGACTCCTTTATCTGAATTGTCTATTCCTTCTGGTGGTAAAGCAATGTATGTACTGGAAGTTTTAGCGGGATTTACAGATGCTTACGAAATTCACACGGGTGACCATATTACTTTTAATTATAAATAATGATAGAAGGGTAGGAGTTTCCTGATAACCTGAAAGTGGGTAGCTAAGCCTTTGATTTTCAAGCCTAAAATTTTGTACAAACATAGTTAATTGAATGGCTCCTAATACTTTTAGCTAAGTAGTATGAACTAAAAATAATTAAATAATTTTTGATGCTTCTGAGCGTGCTGATTAGGATGTTTAATAGCACTCCTCTAAATTATTTCTTCTATTTTTCAATCCTTTACTCTCTGTTTATTTCTAGCCTATTTTCCCTTTTTCTATTAAAGCAAATCGTATTGGCATCCTTTTTGAAAAATAGCTTAGTATATAAAGATCAATAGACTACATTTTCTCCCCATCCATAAACGTAATCAATAAGTTTTTTAACTGGTTTCTATCCTCCCTTTTGACCAAAGTATAGCTACGCTTATTTATTGATTTCTTACTTTCCCCTCTTTTATTTAATGAACTTTAGTGACAAGATAGTAACGTTTACTGTCTAAATATTACTTTAATGAATAATTTGTCTTCGTTAAAGCAGGTTTTACCTTTCTTGTTACTTATATTTATGGCTAAAATAAACAAAAAATATAGGCACATGCTATTTGAAGATAATACAGGTATTTTTAAGGATATTCGATTTTGGTTATTAATTGTCGCATTATTGCTATTGTTAACTTTGGTTGGTAGAAGTTACTTAATGGAGGTTTGGTAATTGCTAATAACTTGAATGCCTAGTACTTAATAGATTTCCAATTTATTATTTCGTTGTTACTTGATAAAATACCTTTTAGGTAAAACAAAAAACGCCTGACGAAAGCATCATCAGGCGTTTGGATTGACTAAGAGAATAAGTCATAAATTGACTAATCGCCAATTTACTTTTTTTCTTTCACTTCAATTACTTCTGCTTTTTCAACTGTTTCTCCTTGTTGGCTACCCATATATTGAGGTAAATCCATACCAGCCATATTAAATAAGTCATTTAACGGCGGTACAGACTTATATAAACCAGAAAGAAACTTAGACGTAGAATTACCTTCGCCTTCCTTATTACCACCACCTTCCCAGACGGTTACTTTATCAATTTTAATATTCTTGATAGCATCCACTTGTGTAGCGACTAAAGTTTCTAACTTATCAGCAATTAGCATTAATACAGCATCTTTAGAGTTGCCACCAGCTGATTTAACCAATTGGTCAAAACCTGCTGCTTGTTTGTTTAAGACTTCGTATAAACCTTTTGCTTCTGCTTCTTTTCGTAAGAAAATAGAATCTGCTTCCCCTCTTGCTAAAGCCCGAATTTGTTCGGCTTCGGCTTCGGCATCAATAATTTGCTTCTGCTTCGCAATTTCTGCTTGGACAATCGTATCCGCTTGTCGAGTTGCCATTTCTTTTTTCGCTCTAGCCTGTTCGGCAATTTGTTCTGCTAAATAAGCTTCTTCTAAAGCTTTTGCTGCTTGCGTTTTTTCAGAGGCAGTTGCTAAGCGAAGATATTCTGCTTCCCGTTGCCGTCTAAGGGC
>CALFWI010000251.1 GCA_937928615.1 uncultured Saprospiraceae bacterium
TAAATTTAGTTTCACCAGCTTCGCCGCTTTTTGTCGTAATCAAAATGACACCATTCGATCCTTCACTACCATAAATGGCAGCAGAAGCAGCATCCTTTAAAACTTCAAAGGAAGCGATATCATTCATATTCATGTTTCCTAAAAAATCAGCGTCTACAACCAATCCGTCAACTACAACTGCAGGTCCAGATGCAGCATTTACTGAACCAAACCCTCTAACGGTAATAGTTGGAGCAGCACCAGCTTCAGCTGAAGTTGCTTGAATATTAACCCCAGACACTTGACCTATTAGCGCATCGTCAATTCTAGCGACTGCCATTTGGTCTAATTTTTCGTTGGTCACCTTAGAAACAGAACCTGTCAAGTGAGATTTTTTCTGCGTACCATATCCAATGACGACAACTTCATCTAGTTGAGTAGCATCTTCACTCAATTCTAAATTAAGAATAGTTTGATTGCCAATAACTACTTCTAAGTTTTTGTAGCCTGTATAACTAAAAACTAAAGTTTCGCCTACTTCTCCTTCAATAGAATAATTACCATCAAGGTCCGTTATTGTACCTTTTGAGGTGCCTTTAATCAGGACATTTACGCCTATTAAAGGGTCCCCAGAATCTGCATCTGTTATAGTACCTGTAATGGTCTGTGCTATTTTATCAATCGAAATAACATTGTTATTTAAATTCGTATCTCCTCTGGAGAAAACGGGAAGAAAAAGGACTAAAAAGGAAAGTAATCCAATAAGCTTGACGCCTTTCCAATTTTTTGTTAAATTGTCCACCATAATTCAATGATTTAAAATTGTTTTATAAATAGCTCGTATTCTAGTGAGCTTCATTAAGCAGTTAATTCTTGAGTGTTAGCATAACCAAGCCAGCTTAAAGTTCATTAAAAACTTTAAGGAGGTCATTTAAGAAAAAATGACCAATTTGATAGCTAAACTGTTTGTTATTGCTGAATTCAAGAATTATTAGAAGAATTAGTAATTAATATTGCTAACGCTTTCTTATTCTATTATAGGAATGGCATAAAACTAAATGTTATTTTTTGGTCGGTCTCTTTCCTTTTTGGCATCTCACCCGCAAGTAGTTCACGAGTTAACATTCGTTCATGTTTTTGTGCCTTGTCTAAAGAAAAAATACACACTCAAAATTGTATAATTATTTATTCATACTTCATTCCTTAGGCTAGAGATGATGATAAGAAGGAAATACTTTTTGTTTGTCCTACTTATAAGTTAATCTCTATTTTCTTTCAACGTTTTACTATAATCTGTTACATCTTGTAAATGTTCTTCCATTGCATTTGCTGCCAATTCAGGTTTTTGATTAACAATATATTCTAAAATTACTTTATGTTCTTCAAGAGAACGATAAAATCTTCCATCTTTACAGACATCTAGTTTAGTAAAATTCTTAACAATATCAGGGGTAATAATCAGCATCAATGATTTTAAAACGGTATTTCTTCCCGCCTCTGCAATCGTTAAATGAAATAATAAATCCTCTTCTACTGCTGGTAACCCATTTCTTACTTTTGCCTCATAAGCATCCAAGGCATTCTTCATATTAATAATATCCTCTGTCGTTCGTCGTTGGGCAGCCATTCTTGCGGCTTGTGTTTCCAATAAAGTTCTTGTTTCTACTAAATCAACAAATTCGCTTTCTTCTAATTTCAAGACATCTGTAATTAAACCCTCTAATGCCGTAATCCCAATGCCTTCCACAATAGTCCCACTTTGAGGTAAGGTCTTTAAAATACCATAAAATTCCAGTTTAGCGATTGCATCTCTTACATGTGTCCGTCCAACGCCTAGTTTTTCTGCTAATTTCCGTTCAGAAGGTAGTCGGTCTCCTGGATTCAACTGTCCAGAAGAGATTAAACCTCTTATCTGCCCTATTATCTTATCTACTGGGGTTTCTACCGCTATCTCCCGAAAGTTTTTTAACATATTTTATATATTCCTAATGCGTATTCTTAAGAATTGGTCAACCAAAAAAAATTGAACGACCAATTAATTACAAATCAAAGGTAAAATAAAAAATTGGTTGACCAAATGTTTTATTGTTTTTTTTTTGGAATACAAAAGAATAACTAGGTATCAAGATTAGGAAAGAGACTTATTGAAGGTTATAGAAGTACCAATTCATCATTAGATTAAAATTTCAGGGAGTTTACTTTTTAAAAATTTTAGTTGAAAAACCAATATATAACTTGTCTAGATAAAAATCGGAAGCAACGTTATGAATTTATTTTTGGCTAGAAATAACGAGAAAAGTTTACCATCTCGATGAAATCGGGGAAACAGTTGAAAACTAATAGTAATTGTCGGTTGGTACTTAAAGGAACGGTGAAAAAAGGGGAGTTTTTGAAACCAAAGCATTGAGTGATTTATAGGCATACAGTAGCTTGGAAACTAATTTCCAAGGAGCATTTTTAACTTAAAAATGAATTTCCAAGCTACGAGTACTAACAAAATCTTATCCTACGTGATTAATTGGAAAGACCACTAAGTACCAAGAATACTTATCATACGATTTTATATTATAAAATCTCTTACCCGCTAAAAGAATACATGACCCAAAGCACAATAGACAACACAATCAAAGAAGCAATAACATCCCAATTATTATAGCTCGCTCTATTCGCCGCTTTATCCGTTTCCGTAACAGTACCGAAGGTTAAACCTTCTAATTGTGCCATGGAAGGACGGTCCGTTGCCAAACTTACGATAACAGCAGTTGCTACACAGATAGCAAATAGAATAATACTAAAATTAAGAAAATTCATAGCTCCAAAAGCGTATAAAAAACTACCCGGTTCTAAAGACCCTAAACTTAATTCTGTTCCCAATCGAATGACGGCAATCACAAAACCTAGATATAAAGTCGCCAATGCGCCCGTAGAATTTATTCTAGAAAAGAAAATTCCTAATAAGAAGACAGCGGTAATCGGAGGTGCGATATAAGACTGAACGGATTGCAAATATTCATATAATACCCCATCTGCAATCAATTGGATAACAGGGACCCAAATAAGTCCTAAAACGACCACTACTAAAGTAGCAATTCTGCCAATGGTTAATAATTGCTTTTCAGATGCCTCAGGTTTTAATTTTTTATAAATATCGAGCGTGAATAAAGTAGAACAAGAATTGAAAACAGATGCCAAAGAACTCATTAAGGCCGCCATCAAACCTGCGGCCACTAAGCCTCTTAAACCCGCTGGTAATAAATTGGTCATCAAGGCAGGAAATGCTTGGTCAGGCGTATCCCACTCCAATTTACCTTGTTGTTTTAACGCTAGAGCAACTACCCCCGGAATCAAGAATAAAAATACAGGCAATAATTTTAAGAATCCACCGAAAATAGACCCTCTTCTACCCTCTTGAATATTTCGAGCAGTCAAAACTCTCTGCACAATATATTGGTCGGTACACCAATACCAAATACCAACAATGGTACTCGAAATCAATAAACTAATCCATGGGAAATCAGGATCTGTTTGTGGTCGCCACATATTCATATATTCTGGACCAACAATGGTTTGTAATTCATTCCATCCACCAACTGCATCCAAGCCCATAATCGTCAATGTTCCAGCACCAGCAATTAAAACCATTGCCTGTAATGCTTCCGTATAAACAACCGCTCGCATACCTCCTAAAACGGTATAAATGCCTGTTAAAACCACAGTTGCAACAGCGCCCACCATAAATGGAATGCCCAGCAAAGTAGAAATGACAATTCCCCCCGCATAGATGGTTACAGAAACTTTGGTTAAAACATAAGCTAGTAGTGAAAAAATGGACAAAAACCAACGAGACCTAGAATCAAAGCGTTTTTCTAAAAATTCAGGCATAGTGAATACCCCACTTCTTGCATAAAAAGGGAGAAAAACCCAACCAAGCATTAAGACAATCCAAGCATGCAGTTCATAAATTAACAAAGGGAATTTATCCCCTGCGCCAGAACCTGCTAGTCCTACCACATGCTCAGAACCAATATTGGAAGCAAAGATAGACGCCCCTACTACAAACCAGCCAACATCTCTACCTGCCAAAAAATAATCTTCTGTATCTTTATTTT
>CALFWI010000252.1 GCA_937928615.1 uncultured Saprospiraceae bacterium
CAGAAGGAGCCGCCGTAGACTTCCCTCTAAATGCTAGCACCTTCTCTTTTATCAATTCAAATCCCTTTTGATAAAATTCCCACATATACTTAAAGACATTTAGCGTATTCACTTCCAATATTTTATACAAAATTATTTGGGTAACCACAAAGGTTATCATATAGGTCGTCAATGTACCATAAGCAGCACCTGTCACGCCTAGCCAACTAATGAATAAAAAGTTAAAAATGATATTTAAGACAAAACCAAGGAGGGTGCAGTAAAAATTAATGTTTGGCTTGCCAATAGATTCTAGCACAGTGCCCATTTGACTACCAAATGGAAGGAACAAACCAAATAGAATCGTTATTCTTAAGAGGGGGACAGCTGACAAGTAGGCTTCTCCTGCAATAATTAAAATTAAGAACTCAGGAAATATTTCTATAAATAAAATGATGGGCACTAATAAAGCTAAAATAGCGCCAACGGATTGTTCGTACATTTTTTTGACGCCACCTTTTCCTTTGGTCACCATTTCTCTCGCGCTTTGGGGAAAAACAACTGCAGCCGCAGAAAAAGTAGGAATCTCCATTAGATTAGTAATCCTGATAGCCAAGTCATAAATAGCTACAGAGGCAGTAGAAATCATACCACCCAGCATCATTTTATCCATGTTCTTGTATAAAATCACACTTAAATTGGTGGACACGGCGTACTTTCCGAAATCTATCAATTTTTTAATCCAACCCCAGTCAATTTCCTTTGAAAAATTAAAAAATTGCTTAGCGTGATAAACACCAATTAAACTCCCCAAACAAGCTGCAAACACTTGAAATTGAGCCAATTCAGTTAAAACAATCGGTTTATTAAATACCCACAAATACAAGATAAAAAAGAAGAATGGCCCTTGTCTCGCCATATTGCTTAGGAAAATACCCTTAAAAGATAAATTCGCTTGCAGGATAAAATTTGACTGATACATCGGTGTCAAGACCAATGTTGTCAAGGCATAAATATGTAAAAGTGGGATAATAGATTCATTCCATAGTTGACCAAAAAAGGGAGCTGACACATATAAAAGGAAGGCAAAAAGGATGGTTAAGGAAAAATTTAGAAAGAGGGAAGCCGTATTAATTTTTCCATGTTCTGACGCTTTCTCAGCAGACAATGACTTAACTAAGGCGTTTTGAATCAGCCCCATTCTGGTAACCTCTAATAAGGCACTTACCGTTAAGAAAAGTACCCATACGCCCCAATTATCTTTATCTAAGCCTCGAATAAGCATAAACATGCTACCGAACCCAAATAGGTAACTGGCCCCTTTTTCAAAAAAGGAATAGAGACCGGATACTAGCCAGTAACTCTTAGTGTTGTCTTTTTGCATCGCTTGTTTGTGTAGTGTGCGGGTTACCAGTTTTCAGTTCCGTGTTACCAGTTGTACGACATCATTTGGACAACAACTGATAATACGGAACTGGCAACTGACAACTCACTTAACTCATATTTTTCTTGTTAATACGGTTTAGTACCGCACCAACAAATTTATCGCCTAAATTATTTAAGAAAGCAATGGAATCTTTATCTGCTTGTCTTATGGTAGAGTCTGAACTAAAAACCGCAATCACATTATCACTAAAATCAATCAATTCTTTAGTATCAGAATAATCATTTAAAGCAGCACCTTCCATAAATACATAGTCGTATCTCTTTGATAATTCTGCTAAAAACCGTTGAAAAGCGCCTTCATCTAAGCCCTCTAAAGGAGACTGTGACCGTCCCGAATTACTAACCGACTCAATTGGTCGATTATTAAAAGGAGAAGCGATGCTTGTCACGGCAAAATGTTCTGTTAATTTCGCATCTACAAGTAGTTGATGAATGCCAGAACTTGCTGGTAAAGGTTTAGCTGCCCAAGTAGATAAAGTATTTCGTTTAAAATTAGTATCAATAACTAGCACTCTTTTCTGTTTCATCAATAAAGAATGCGCCAATATAGTTATCAAAAACGATTTTCCTTCATCCTCTCTAGGACTGGTAATTAAGAAAATATTGCCATCTTCTACCTTCTCCAAATTAAATCGGCAATCCCGAATCAATTCTTTAAAGCGCTCAAACGCAGCATTCCCACTATCTCCAGCAAATAGATTAATTAAATCTAATTTTTTCTTCTTTACTTTTGTGATACTACCAATCAAATTTAATCCAGTAAACACCTTGAATTGGTTAGGGGAATGCATCGTATTGTCTAAAAAAGACAGCAAGAAAATAAAGAAAGTGGCCATGGAAGCACCAACAACTCCAGAAAAGGCGGTAAATAATAATTTTTTATCCGACTCTGCTTTTTCTGGTAATTGAGCATGTTCAATAATCGTTAAAGGACTTTCATCATCGTTCGTTTCCAAACGTTCTAGTTCTAATCTCCCCACCACCAATTCGTAATCTTTTTTAGCTACGTCTATTTCTCTTTCAAGATTTAATGTGTATGCCTGATTTGAAACATAACTTTTTGACCGAATTCTAAGGTCTTCTAGTTTATTTTCAATGATATTGATTTCTTCTTTCGCATTAGTCAATTCAATTTTTGCCTCTAAATGCTTCTGGAATAATTCATTAGCAATTGTATTATCTTCTACTTCCTCTTTTTCTAGAATTTCTTCTTTTTGTAGTTGCGCTAAAGCAATCATTTCCTTATCTAATTCTTTCTTTACAGACCGAAGTCTAGATTCATTTTGACGTTTATTACCGACACCATCAATAATATTATTTCTAATTTCAGCAACTTGAGTTTTTAGGTTCAAGATTTTCTTATTAACTAATAAGGTTTCCGTGTTATCTGGGTCTCCCGTTACTGTTTTAGGCAATAATGGCGCATTTTCATCCATCAAGCCTTCCAAATTCTTTATCGTCTTTTTACTGGCGTTAATGGTAGATTGTGCCACATTTCTTTGTTGTTCTAAATCTTTAATTTGATTAACCGTAGCTTCTCTTTGCGATTCTAAATCAACCAATCCTTCATTAGATTCATATCTTTTTAAGGCTGTTTGTTTATCGGTTAAGATTTTCTTTTTGGCCTCCGCTGTTTCGCCTAAATACCTAAGCGTTTCTTCATTTTCACTAGTCCGTAAAGATTCAAAATAATCAATAAAAGCCTGACTAAATTTACTTGCGGCAAAGGCAGATAATTCTGCTTTTTCAGATTCAAAAGAAATCGTCACATAATCCGTAGCTCCTGTTCGCTGAATTCTTAGGTGATCGTCTTTTAAGACCTCATAATCATAAGCAAATCGTTTCGCTACCTTATTAAAATAATATTCATCTTTTGGATTTTCAAATTCAGGTTTTAAATCTTCTAATTTGTTAGCCAATAATTGGTTCAATCCAAATAAATCATCTTGCTCTGCTTCCTCAACCTTAACGTTTGGTCTAAATGGACCATCCCCAAAATCTTCTGGTTGTAAATCGTGATTTAATAAATGAAAACTTAATAAATTGACACAACGCCTGGAAGTCATAAACTCCATCAAGTTATTAAATCGCATATCCACCTGTAATTGTTGGATAAAGGGATTGTCCTTACCAGAGTTGATACCTGTATAATCTATAACACCTGTGGAAATAATTGCCTCGGATTTATAGACTGGCGGCTTTTGAGAGATGAGATAATAAGCCAGTCCTCCTGCTAGGATTGCAGATAATAAAATTAGCCATTTTCTTCTCCATAGTATGCTTAAATAGTATGTAAGTTCCATTACTTGTGTAGTATGTTTGCTAGAATTTGTGAATCAAATAAAGTCTTCGCTAGGGAACTAGTATTATGAGGGGAGTTGATAAAATGCAAAAGCACCATTATCAAGATAATAAGTGGGTAGGTAAAGTTGTTCCAAAGCAGCAACACCTTATGCACCAAAAAATGGGCAAATGATTGTTTCTAGCTTCACTTTTTCCTTTAAATTTATTAAAATAAGTCAGGCATTTTCGCAATAAAAATGACATAGCTTACCTTAAAAAGTATTTACGTTGGGATGTGTAGTTTTTCTTTCTTCGACAATTTTATTATAAAAAAGACAGAAATACAAGCAATCTCAAACAAGATTCTACATATTGTTTTTACCCATATAAAAAGCAACTAATAGATTAACTGGTAATCAATTAGTTGCATATACTATTTTTTTGTAAGCCATTTTTTGTAATATATATTGGGTAGAAAGTGACTTAGCTAACTAACATCAAACATAAGCGTTATATGAGTAATCGCCACCACCAAAATTCCTTGCTTTTTTTATCGCTCTACCAACAAAAAATTCGTAGCTTACGCCTTTTTACAAATAAAATAACAGGATGCTATTTCCTCCACTTCAAACTGGAAAATCTGTCTGGTATGGGCCAGCTATGAATCACCGCAAGCAAGAGTGGATGATTGCGCTTAGCCCCATCGAAATAGTAGAATTAGAAGTGGCAGTCAAAAGCTTTAAAGAAAGTGGAAAGTCGATTGGAGAAATGGGTAAAAGTGACTTTTCGCTCCCTATTTTTGGTAAAAAGTTAACCCAACTAAAAGCTGAATTAATTAATGGGATTGGTTTTTCTCTAATCAAAGGCTTGCCACTAGAAAAATATTCAGAAAAAGAAGCCGCCACCATTTTTTATGGCATTGGTACACATTTAGGCAATGCTCGGTCTCAGAATGCGAAAGGACATGTTTTGGGGCAGGTAAGAAATATGGGATTGGATAGTACAGACCCTAAAGTTAGATTGTATCAAACCAATGAGCGACAAACTTTTCATACAGATTCTTGTGATGTTGTCGGCTTACTATGCATGCAACCAGCCAAAGAAGGTGGTTTGTCCTTATTAGTTAGCGCCAACACCGTTTTTAATGAAATGCATCGTAGAAGACCAGATTTATTAAAGCTTCTACTACAACCAATTGCGACCGACCGCAGAGGAGAAGTTCCAGAAGGGATGCTCCCCTATTTATTGATTCCTGTATTCAGTTATTATAAACATAAAATTACGCCTTTTTATCAACGACAATATATAGAATCCGCTCAACGATTTCCAGATGCGCCAAGATTAACGGCTGCTCATTTTGAAGCCCTAGACCTTTTTGATGAATTGTGTAATGACCCTAATTTACATTTGACGATGATGTTAGAAAAAGGCGATATGCAATTCGTGTACAATCACGCAATGTTGCACGACAGAACAGGATTTCTTGATGATGAGGATGTTTATAAACGAAGGCATTTATCGAGATTATGGTTAGCTATAGAGGGCGACCGACAATTACCAGAAGTATTTGCAACTCGTTATGGCTCCATAGCAATTGGTAATCGAGGGGGCATTGTAGTTCAAGGCACTAAATTGACCATTCCTTGGATGGCGGATTTATTGGCGGATTTGTAGGGCGCTTTTCCCCACGGATTTTATTTCCTCACGGATTTAACTGTTTAGGTGTTTAATAGTCTAGTAATGACTTTGTAATAAAAAATGGTCAATAATTAGGTTTTAAAATAATTCAAATCAGAAATTTACAAATGAGTAAAATTTAATCTTAAATAATTTAATATTTTACTAAAAATTCATTAATACCAATATGTCAAAATACGACCTTAACGACCCTACAGATGTAGACATTATGAAAGCTCAATTTAATATGATATCCGCCGAAGAATGGGATGAGTATATTGAATTAGCAGAAGAAAGTAAAATGGGTTATAAGAACATCAATATCCTAAAAACAGCAAGTCGAAAGGCTGGCATGGCTAAATATTTGAGCGTAAAAGTTATTAATTGGGTGATGTCTGTAGTAGATAAATTAGAATATGAAGACGATGAGTATGAAGATGATGACGACTAATTAATTCGGGTTACGGTTTACGAATTCAGGGTTCTGTACAATTCCACTCAAACATTGAAGTATTCTTGAATTTTAAAACAACTCACAATTTGAAATAATTGCTAAATTAAAGCACTAAGTAATGATGAAAAAAATAGACAACTTAAATTCGTGGGGAATTTAAAAGAAGATGTCCAAATTATTATTTATTCGTTACGAAACAAATTAAAACCAAAATATATGTCCTTTAAAAATCAATCTGTTATTGTTACGGGCGGAAGTTCAGGTATTGGCAGAGCTACTGCAATAGCATTTGCAAAACGAGGCGCTAAGGTCGTCGTTTCGGATATTAATGAAGCAGGCGGTCAAGAAACGGTGCAAGTTATCAAGGAGAATGGTGGTCAAGCCATTTTTGTTAAAACGAATGTAGCAAATTCAGATGAAGTACAACAGTTAATTGATACTTGTTTGAAAGAATATGGTCAATTAGACCACATGATTAATAATGCAGGAATTGGACAGGGGCTTTATTTCTTTGACCAAATAACGGATGAGCATTGGGCAAAAACAATTGCGGTCAATCAAACAGGGGTCTTCTATTGTATGCGAGCTGCTTTAAAGGTGATGAAGCAGCAAAAAAGTGGAAATATCATCAATACGGCCTCAGCAGCAGGTATTCGTTCTGCCCCTAGAATGGGTGCTTATGCGGCTAGTAAACATGCAGTTGTTGGGATGACCAAATCCGCCGCCGCAGAATATGGTAAATATGGCATTCGGATAAATGCTATTTGTCCAACAGTTATTGAGACACCAATGGGCGATAGTTATATGTCGGAAAACGAAGACTTAAAAGCGATGATGCTTAAATCTGTGCCCATGCGTCGTTTTGGACAACCCGAAGAAGTAGCTAGAACGATTTGCTGGTTATGTAGTGCCGATGCTAGTTATTTAACGGGCGTGGCGTTGCCTATTGATGGTGGGTCAAATGCGTAAACAACTTCAAAGTCAAATTCAACCTAAACTTCAATTTAAAAATCAATAAGATGTTAGCAAATTTATTCAATTTAGAAGGTAAAGTTGCCTTGGTTACTGGAGGAGCAAAAGGGATTGGAGCGATGATTACTAGAGGATTAGTAGAAGCGGGCGTAAAAGTTTACATTAGTTCTCGTTCAGCAGAAGCTTGTAGTGCCTTTGCTGTAGAAATGAATCAATATGG
>CALFWI010000253.1 GCA_937928615.1 uncultured Saprospiraceae bacterium
AATTTAGATATTATTTTTATGCGTTAAAGGGTCTCTATTTAAAATTAATTAAGGACAGCGATGCTTTGCTCGTCCATAATAAAATTGCCTATACTTTTTTTAATACTTTCGGAAAGGAATTACATTATGCGGTTAAACTCAATTTTATTGTAGGGTCTATTCCTTTTTATATCCTTAAAAAACAGTTCGCTCCAGCAGAATATTTCATTAATTTAGCCTTATCGGTCGCTCCCAATTATAGCTTTAACTGGCAAAACATTTTAATCTATCAAAGTATTTTAGGTTTTTATAGTCAAAAACCTAAAATTGCACTACGTGCTTTTAATTTATCTAAAGAAGTGCCCAAAAAGAAAAACACCAGCGAAGTCCTTTCTGATAAATGGCATTTAATTGAAGGCTATCTTGCTTTTTTTGGTGCGATTGGGCGAATCCCCCCCATGGAGTCCTTTAGATTGTCTAGATGGCTGAATATTACGGAACATCGAAATAATACAGAACAAAAAGCCAACCTTATCATTATTGAATTGCTTTATCATTTGGCCACTAAAAATTACGAAAAATATTTTCGGAAGACCGAGCAGATTGAAAGCTATATTGCCACGCATTTTAAAGCACATAGCTATAAACGTACCCGCTATTTTTTGCGGATGCTAAAGGCCGTTATCAAAGGAAATTATCACCACGATTTAGTGCCTATTTATGCAGCTAAACAGTTGACAAAACTACGAGCTGCCCAAGCTGACTTAAGTTCAGAAGTGATTGAGTTGGAAATTATTCCTTATGAGATGCTTTGGGAGGAGGTGTTACTTCGCTTAAAAAGGTAATTTCGGTTGGTGGCATAGTTCAGAGAGCTGTGATACAAAAAAAGCCCTTGAGACATTTATCTCAAAGGCTTTTTTTATTTTGGGTAAAATATCTCCACGTGTCGGACACTTTGAAAGTGTCCGACACGTGGGTTTTCGATACGAATGTACCAAATGTATTTACTGTTTAGCACTTATCGTCCTCGCTTCACATAGGTATTAATGTTGTGTACATTCTCGATTTCATCTGCTAATTCTCTAGCTTGATTATAATCGGAGAAAGACCGAATCAAAACAATATTGCTAGCAACGCCATTACCTCTAATAACTTTCGCCTCCTCAAAGCCTAGTTGCTGTATTCTGGATAATCTATTTTCTGCATTGGTTCGGCTAGAAAAAGAACCTGCTACTACTTGGTAACGACCGCCACTACCATAACCATAATCGCTATCACTATTATCACTGCTATAACTGCCACCACTACTCGTAACAGACGTAGGGGCATTGTCTACTGATTCTGGTGCATTGGAGACATACTCTACACCGACAGGGTCATTAAATTCCTTGACAATAATTTCTGTTCTTCTATTATATTGATGATCTAATTCGCTACATTCCGTTCCATCATAACATTGGTTCAGTAAGTTCGATTCGCCATATCCTCTAGGCGTTAATCGCCTAGCACTAATGCCTTGTTGGACTAAATAAGCAACGACTTTGTCTGCTCGTCTTTGCGATAATTGTCTATTATAGGCATCTCCTCCTCGTGCATCTGTATGAGATGCGATTTCAATTTCTAAAGTTGGGTAATTATTTAAAATAGAGACCAAGGTATTTAATTCGTCTCTAGCATCAGGTCGAATGGAGGCATCATTAAAATTATAATAAATTCTTTCTAAACGAATGGTTGTTCCTCCTACTAGACCACCAACATCTAAATTAAAAGACATCGTTTGTGTTCGTCCACCATTACAATCTGGACTTATCGTAATATTATCAGAAGTGGTTTTACCATTTTTAGCAACCGTAATAATGTAAGATCGTCCACATTCTAAACAAACAGAAAAATTACCACTTGCATCTGACGTTACATCTAATAACGTTAAATCGCCCTCTTTCTGTACCGTGATTTTGGCACCAGGTACGGCATTATTATTGGAATTATAGACGACCCCATTGATGGTTGCACAATTTGTGGACTGATCCATTAATGCCAATAATTCCCCTTGATTATTGGCCGTTACTAATATTTGTTTGGGCTTATAACCAGGTTTGGTAATATTGACTAGATAGTTGCCATCGCCTAATTTCAAATTGTAAGCCCCCTCTGCGTCTGTTGTTCCTTTAACGGCATTCGCTACCGTCGATAAGGTGACGACCGAACCGTCCTCTGAAGAGACTAATTGAATCACATTCCCATTCTCGTCTGTTACAATCTCTGTATTCGTCAATTGTGCCAAATCAACATACTCTACCATTGCATCGCCCAATTCTGTCCCCGTTAGACGGTCTGCCACAAATAGGGTCAATATTTGATTGCCAAAACCATCTCCTGGCGCATTAGGATTTGCTCCATTACCGTTGCCTCCATTACCTCCTTGATTAATCGCTCCATTAGAGGCTAAATAAGCAGGATGATTTTCAGGATATTGAAAAATATCATCTCCTAAGGCTTCGGCTATGAAAAAACTGTAAATATCATCTTCCCCTTTTCCTCCCTCTCGATTGGAAGAAAAGTAGCCATTTTTCTTATCTCGGTCTATAATAAAACCAAAATCGTCTGAATTGGTATTAAATTTATTGCCCAAGCTTACAGGGCTTACATATGCTCCATTAAACGGTTTACTAAAGAAAATATCTCCGCCGCCCATACTTCCATGTCCATTAGAGGAAAAAAACAACGTTCCGTCGGCATGAATAAAGGGGAATACTTCATTACTTGCCGTATTAATTCCTGGGCCTAAATTTACAGGTACGCCCCAACTCGACCCATTTTTTTCAACTTTCCAGATATCCATCCCACCAAAACCACCTGGTCGGTCAGAGGAAAAATAGAGGACATTATCATCAACATTAATCGAAGGGTGGACAAAGTCGAACTCTTTATTATTAAATGGTAAGCGTTGTGGATTGCTCCATTTACCACCTGTCATGTCCGCAGAAATAATCATTTGCTTCACAATCCCATCACTTGCTTTATCTACTTTTCCATCTAAGAAATCATTTCTACTAAAAAAGACTTTGTCATTTGTTTTGTTAAACGTTAATGGGCCTTCGTGCCATTGGGTAGTTAATTCTTCGGCGAATGGCCCAGCGGCTTTTAAACCACCTTCCTCATCTCTTCTTGACAAGAAGATAAAGAATGTTTCTTTCGCAATTTTCTTGTCTGTAAAACGGCTAGAGTTGATGCCCTCTTTATTATCAGAAATAAAAACAATCCCATTTTCATAAAAAGCTGGGCTAAATTCTAGCGAAGCAGTATTAACTGTTTCTTCATTTTTAACTTCAACTTTTATGTCTGGACTCAAGGCATTTTGAGCAACTAAGCAGTTTGCTGCTAGCCAACATAGATTAAAAAGTATAATTATTTTCTTCATGGATAGTTCAATTGAAATTAGTCAATAGTCATTGGTTATTGGTCAATAGTCATTGGTGGGTGCATCGCAAATGACTAAAATCTAATATAGTAATGACTAGAAAAAGAATCTTGGATTGGTCATATCTGGGTCTCCATTACTACCTTTTCCTCCAATATTATAAGTCATCATTAATTCAATACTGCCACTGTTATAATCTCTAATATCAGAAATAGGCAAATCATAAGCTACGCCTAAGCCGAATGCTGGAGAAACTTGATACCGAGCTAAAAAATCAACCGAATCCCCATTTACTTCTCCATATCTATAAGACGCTCCAAATGTAAAAACATTATTGTAGATAGCACTTAAATTTATATCTAACGAAAATGGTGCATTTTCTACATATTTAAACAATACATTTGGATAAATGCTAAAAGAAGATTCAGGAATAGGAATTATCGCTCCTGCCATCCCATAAAAATGCGGTTTTTCTTCTGCTGGTCTTGGACTCACCTCTGTCCCTAGTTGTCGTGTTATTAAATTCGGAACAGAGATACCAATATAAGCATCTTTTACATTCAAATATAATCCAGCACCAACATTCCCGCCCACTTTAGAGAAATCATCTCCATTGATTAAACTCACTACGGGGTCAGATGGGTTCCGAATAGCGGACCCAGGGCCATTAATATTTAACCCTAAATATTTAAGGGTGCCCATGATGCCAATTCGCAAGTTCAAATCATCTTGGTTAATCATATCATAACTATAAGATAGATTGCCAAAATACTCTTCAAAATCGCCCGTTACTTGGCGAGAAACAGCTATACCAAAACCCACTCTAGGATCAAAGAATGGCGCATTAAAAGTCAATAATTGAGATTCTGGCGCGCCATCAAATCCAATCCACTGCTTTCGATACAACCCCATAAAACTAGGCATGCCACTGGATCCTACATAAGCAGGATTTATCAATTGTTTGGTATACATAAAGTGGGTATAATGCGCTTCGTGTTGCGCACTGCCCGTGGTACAAACAAAAGTTACAAATAAGAAAAGGTACAAAAATCTTTTCATAATTGGGATAGTTATTGGTGATTGGTAACTGGTGATTAGTGATTGGTGATTGGTTGAACCAATCACTAATTACTAATCACCAATCACTAATTATCTAAATATGGTGACATACCCTTTGATTGGGTCAGTATCATCATTATCTTCTTTAAAAATATAGTAATAAGTACCGTCAGGTAAGTCTTGTCCATTATAAGTCCCTTGCCAGTTATTTTGGTAAGGTGATTCTCGGAATACTTCTGACCCCCATTCATTGAATACTATTAATTCACTGCCAACTTTAGGTGGATTCGCTACACAAGAAATAATTAAGGCATCATTGAATCCATCATTATTCGGCGAAATGAAAGTTGGTACGACACATGGATCAGATGGAAATTCTGTTCGAATAGTCATCACCCCCATGTCACATAAATTAGGACAATCCTCATAGCATACTTCGTAAGCTATTTGGTCCATCCCGACAAAATTAATATCTGGTGTATAAGTAAAGGTGCCATCATTATTATTGACCAATACGCCATTATCCGCATCTAAAATTTTAGTTACGGTAAATGCTGCTCCTGGTAATAATTCATCGTTATCTAAGACACTAAAAGTCAAGGATTGATTTCGAATGACATTAATACTGTCGTTATTCGCAATAGGTTCTGTTAAAATATTCAATAAAACGGAGGCAGGAAGGGAGGTACAACCATTGACCGTCATTCTTAATTGGTAGATTCCTGCATTACTTACCATTACATTTGGAATGGTGATGGATTGCTCTGTTGAAGCAAATCCATTTGGCCCTGTCCAAACGTAGAGTGCGTTAGGAACTGTGTCTGTACTTAAAGTCAGTGCTTCTCCTTCACAAGCATTTAAATTACCTGCATTTATTATTCCATCAGAAGGGGTGATGATTGGTTCTGTTCCCTGCGTCATAATCGTAATGGAAATACTATCCGTGGAAGTACATCCTTCAGGAGAAGTCGCAGTTAGGATATAAGTACCCGCTGCTTCATTTGTAATTGGTAAAATTGGATTTTGCTCCGCTGATACAAAATCATTCGGACCTATCCAAGCGTAAGTTTGTACATTCGTCCCTCCAGTTGCGGTTAAATTAATGGTACCGCTAGGGTCTGCACATTCAAAAGGGCCATTGCTTCCAAGTGTAATCACTCCTGTTCCATCTCCTACGACTAAAGTAATTCTGCCTGTATCAACGGTGCAATTGCCATCCAAATTAGCCGTATAAGCATAAATATAAGTACCTGGTGTTGTTGGCGTAACCGTAATTGCATTCGTATCTATATTCGCTGGCAATCCTGCATTGGCCGAAGCGGTCCAGTTATACGTCACCATTCCATCGTAAGCAGTTCCCGTTAACGTAACCGCTGTATTGGCACAAAGTGTGCTCATCGTTGCATCACTCATGATGGTTGGCATAATCACTCCTGCTGGACTAATTACTACGGTATCTGTCCCAAAACAACCATTACTAGAAGTACCCCTTACTGTATATATGCCAGCATCTGAAATCGTCGCATTTGGAATCAATGGATTTTGGAAATCTGTACTATCTCCATCAGGAAATCTCCATAAATAGTTTTGTACAGGAATAGCGCCTACGGGGCTTACAAATAATCGAATGGTGTCATTTCCTCCAACACAAGTCAATCCATCCCCCATCGCTGTTATTTCTGGGCCAGATAAAACACCGACCATAATGGAATCTTTAATTGTACATCCATTCGTAGAAATAACTTTAACGATATACTCTCCCGAATTCTGCGTCATGGCATTAGGGATGGTCGGTGACTGTATATTTGCAATAAAACCACCTGGTCCAGACCATTGGTAAGTACCACCAATCAGTTCATTAACGGATAATCTTAGGTCTGACCCCGCACAAGTTGGCTCGTCTAAAGTCAGCGCCTCTAGTTCTCCTGTTTCACTAATTTTTATTTGGAAAGTACAATTTGTTGTATCTTGGTTAATCGTATCAATTACCATAAATTCCAACATTTCTGCACCAAAAGTAAATTCACTTCCACTTGTAGGGCCACTTACTTGTCGTCTGATAATGCCACAATCATTTTGGACTTGAATATTATTGAATGTAATGATATATTTTCCACAAGTATCTGTTCTTATATCATTAATAAAGCCAAGAAAATCATTCATCACCGTTCCATCTGCTTGTATTTCAATATCCTGAGGACAAAGGGATAATGGGTCTAATACTCTATTGACTAAAATATCAAATGACTGTTGTATAGTTTGTCCTGTTGTGTGATTTGTTGCAGTATACACTACGGTAGTTGTGCCAACAGGAAAAAAATCGCCTGATTGATGCGTACTAGTGACTGTAATAGAATCTGTATTGTTACTATTACATCCTCCAGAGACCGTCGGTTCGAGCCAACCCAAAACAACGCCACATTGCCCTGCGGTCTCATTTGCAGTAATATTACCAGAGAAATTTTCAAATACTAAAGGTGTCAATCCTTCAACAGTAAGGACAAAAGAACAAGTTGTTTGATTGCCAAAACTATCTTCTGCAGTATAAGTCACCGTGGTTGTTTCTGTAAATTCAGCTCCAGGACTATGCGTGCTAGAGACAATAATAATAGCATCTGAGCAATTATCTACTGCGGATGGTTCTACCCAATTAGCAATAGCTTGACAATTGGCATCAACCGTTAGCACCATATCCGACGGACAATTTACAAAAGTAGGTGCAGTCGTATCTCTTACGATTAAAACCACACTTTCTGTACTACTATTTCCCGCATCATCACTTGCTGTGTAAATAATAGTATGGTCACCAACTGCATAAAAAGTATCTTCTGGAGGACTTACCGCCAAAGTTATATTATCCGTACACTGATCCGCAAAAGTTGGTATGTCCCAATCTCTTGTTACTCCGCAAGTGTCCGTGACAAATCTAAATAAAGTATCTGGTAAGCCTACCATTAATACAGGTGCTTGCGTATCGGCAACATTTATTTGGTTATTATTTCCAATAAAAGGAACTCTAGTAGGGGTACCATTTATCCTAGTCGTTGCTTCTCGTTCTGCAATCGCATCTGTAAAAATAAAATTTGACGTGTTGCCTACTATTCCATTTACTTTAAAAAATAAACTAAATAAAGTAGCGCCTGCTGGTAAGGTTTCTCCTGTTGACCCATCGTCTGCCCAAGCAAAACCTATTTGTCCATTTTGAACAAACGTTTCATTAAAATCACCATTATCAAATTCAGGTAAGCCAAAATTTCCCTTGCTGGCATATTCTAAAATGGTATTGTCCCATTCAAAAGTAAATTGTAAACCTGCTGTATTGGTAAAACTGTCCACCACGATATCTACTCGATAGGCATCATCTCCACATTCCGCAGCGGTTAGTGTTGGCGTCACATTGATGGCACTTGGCGCATTTAGGCTTACTTGAAACTGACAAGTTCCTGTTAAGCCTGCATTATCCACCACGGTATACGTGACCGTAGATACGCCTGCTTGGAAAATAGTCCCACTCGCTGAACCTGTACCATTGCCTAAAGTCGTACCTGTAATTGTATAGTAAATAGAATCTACCCCACAATTATCCATAGGGTTACTGAAATCAATTCCATTTAGCCCCCTATTATCTGTTCCTACAGAAAGGCTTGATACTACATCATTAGGACAAGTAATTGTAGGTGGAACCGTATCTATAATAGTTACTTTGCCTGACTGTAAAACAATAGAATCTCTAGCTATTCTTACAGGTGCTCCATTGTCTCGTTGGGTTATTTCGATAGCATTGGGAATATCTGAAAAATCAATATTCGACATCCCGCCTCCATTAGCACTGAAATGCATGGTAAATAGCGTAGTCCCATCCTCTAGCGTTTGTCCTGTACTTGTATTATCAAACCAAGAATAGTTAATTCGACCATTGGTATTGTCTATTGGGCCAAAGTTGCCATTGGCAAATAATTGATTATCTGTAGTCGTATAACTTAAAACAGTTGGGTCCCAATTAATCGAGAATTCCGTTCCACTAATATTATCAAATGCAGCTACATTAATATTTATACTAATATCAGTATCATCACATGCTGCCTCTTTACTTTCTGCAATCAGCGTAAAATTAGTGACTGCTTGGCTGTTTACTGCTACTGAAAAAGAACAATTTACTTGCTCACCAACTGCATTTTCTACTATATAAGTCACCGTAGTTGTTCCGATATTAAATAGCGTTCCACTTGCATCATTTGCGCCTCCTCCAGTGGTAGCACCTGATAAAGTATAAGTAGTAGCCGTATTTCCACAATTACCAGTTATCATCCCCAATCCAATATTGGAAACGGCTACTTGTGTTTGTCCTGCAGTAATTGGCGCAACTACATTAGTTGGACAATTTATTTGAAAATTATTGGCGGTAGCCGTTACCGTCCCTTGTCCACTAATACTAACAGGTATTGCTGCATTATTTTTTGCGGCACTCCCATTTGAAATAGTAACAGGCGAATTATTGACAACAGAAGTGGGTACTAATTTTAAATTGAATAAAATTGCTTGGTCAGCTAAAGATTGCAAAATTGTATCCATCCAAGTTAAAGTGATATTTCCACTTGCAGACTGAGTTATATCAAAGTCAGCAACACTCATACTGGTGATAGCAAAATCATTGACCTCCGCAAATGTAAAAATACTAGCGTCCCACCCTAAAGAAAGGCCAAGACTCGTAATACTATCAAAATCACTGACAGTGATTGGCATGACAATGGTATCCGTACAAGTTGCTGTCACTGCATTTAATCCTATTCCGAGCGTACTAGTCGTTCCTGCACTATTGACGGTTACTTGTGTGGTACAAGTTCCTGCATTGCCTTTCGTATCTTTAACAGTATAAGTTATAGCGGTCGTCCCTACCTCAAAAGCTATTCCACTCGCATCATTCATTCCATTTCCTGTGGTCGCCCCAGAAAAAGCGTATAGTAAGGAATCTATAATACCACAATTATCTGCTACATTGGTAGGACTTAGCCCATTAATGACAACCGTGCTATTTCCACCAGTATTCACTACAGTTTGTGTAGCAGGGCAAGTAATTGTGGGCAAATCTGTATCTATTAAATTAAGGGTCCCGTTTTCAATATTAGCAGGTAATTCTTGTAGCCTATTATTAATCGAAAGGGTGATTAAATTAGGGACAAAGTCATCTGATAAGGAAAGGGGAAGATTGTTTAAATTCGCATTTTTGACCAATAAGTCTAGCGTAAATAAAGTATCCCCATTTTGTAAAGTGTCGAGGTTAGCACTAAACCAAGAAAGGGCTAATTTTCCATTAGCTATCGAATCTACATTGATATTAGGGTTAGGCGTTATATTGACATTCGCACTACCTTGGTATTGCAAAGCAGTTGTATCCCAATTTATAGAAAACTGTCCACCTCTAACACCGATATAGTCTTCAACAACAACAGGAAAAGTGATGGTTTCTTGACATCGGATATCTTGATTGGGGAATCTTAAAGTAACCTGAGCTTGTAAGCCGAGATAACTTAAAAGAATCATAGTAGTGAGCAGGTATATTTTCTTATGCATATGATTTGGTATTAAAACCATTAGAGACATAGACCTATCGGCAAATTATTAATAATGCTTGGAAAAATCGAGGAAGCAGTTGGTCATTATAGACCACTAAGGAAAGGGTGTTACCCATGACGGATAAATTTCAGATACTTCATTGAATCGATTTTTGGCAAAGTTAGTGATTAGTCTTTAGAGCTTCTACAAAAAGCTGGTATTCAGTCGAAATTAGTCATAAGTCAGCAGTCATAAGTCACTAGTTGAGTATAACTAATGACCAATGACTGCTGACTAAGGACTTTTATTCTAAGACTATCATTTTCTTTCGTGCTGTAAAGCCTATTGTTGATAATTCGTAATACAATACGCCATTCGCAGAAAGTTCATTTTTACGGACTGTAATATTATTCATTCCTCTAGTATAATCTCCTTTAATTTGGTGCACTAAGCGACCGCTGAAATCGAAGAATCTTACTGTTACTGGAGCACTTTCTGGTAGATTAAAGCTAATCGTCGTTTCGCTTCTAAACGGGTTTGGCTTATTTTGGAATAGCTCAAAAGTCTCTTCTATCGCTAAATTCTCTTCAAATTCTAACCCTATTCCATTATAAAACCAATCATTGGTATAAGCTTCTGCTCGAATCATATCAGACGTAATGGCTAGTACTTCACTCAATCTATTCCCTGTTTGATTTACTTTAAAAACTAAAGTAAATAAAGTTGCTCCATCTTCCACCGTTTGAGCAGTTGCATCAAACCAGTTCGTAGCGATTTGTCCTCGTGCTATATTGGTCAAACTAAAATTATCTGCTGTAATATTGGTTAAAGCTCCTGCTTTAACTCCTTCGAAGGTTAACGATTCTTTAGCAATATCCAAAGTCATTTGATAGCCTCTAATATCATTGAAACTATTCGCTTTGAAAGGAATTTCTACGTAAGTATCCGCTGTCAGTAACTGGTCTGTCACTTGGAAGGTGAAATCTTTATTTCTATCCGTAGCAGCAATACCCGCTCGTAATCTAATGGTTGCTGCATCTAAACTAACATCCCCTGTTTTGACTGCTACAAAATTCATCGCCGTATCCGCAGCACTAGCACTAGGAATAGTAATTGAAGTAGGTACGGTTGCAGTATAAGGATTCATCGTATCTGTGAACATATGGTCTGCTGGCACAAATACCCAAGAAGGAACTTCAGCGAAAGTACGCACTCTCCTAAGAATGACATCTTGAATTTCAATAATATCAAGCACTGTAATTGAACCTGATTTATTAACATCTGCTGCCAATCGCTTATAAGGAGAATCTAGTAACCGTAGATTAATATGGTCTTGAATTAACACCAAATCAAAAGTACTTAAGCCATTTCTAGCATTTTCATTTTCGGATGGTGTAATCGTAATATTTTGCCCAGTCGTTACCGTGGCATTATATCCACCGTCTGTTCCCGTAGAATCTTCACTAGTTACATCTCCACTCAAAACAACGGTAGCATTTGCTAATGGATTGCCATTCACCAAATTAATTTGTCCACCGAAAGTTGATAAACTATTATTAACATTCGTTACACTAACTGAACCACTTGTACTCCGAGCAATTAAATCAACTGGTGAATCATTAATCAATAAACCAGTTTTTAAATCTGTTTCAGAATTTCCACCACCTGTAATGTTAGTCGAACTACCAATAGTTGCATTAGGTGCCAATTGAATATTTACATAGAATATAACTGTTCCATTAGGTACGGTTTCTCCTGTTTGTACATCCAAGTTAGCACCAACTAATAAACGACTCGTATTATCTGGATCTATATTAAAACTAGTTAAGTTGATACCCGGTACATTAAATCCACCTGCTTCATTACCTGCTACAAATTGTCCTACAGCAGCGTTTGAAAGATTGAAAGACATATCTATACTCGTTACATTGGTAAAATTGGTAACGGTTATAGGTACTTGTACTATTGTTCCTGGCATGCCAGCTATTGTTCCTATTTCATAATTTACCATATTTCCTCCATTCACTCGAATTGTATCCGTTAGTATACAACCTGTAGTTGCATCATTTACAGTAACTGTGTATAAATTAGGTGCTAAATTTTTAATTGTATCTGTTGTTGACATGATAGTATCATTCCATTGAACGGTATAATTACCAGAACCACCTGTTACAGTCACCCATGCTTCCCCATCATTTAGCCCAATTATAGATTCATCTTTGCTTGCTGTTTCAATCGCTATAAAATCCGTATTTCCTTGATTTACTACATTAACTAGCACCATACAAGTTCCTACATTTCCAGAAGTATCCATGACAGTTAAGGTTACTTCCTGTGTCCCCAAATCTGAACAATCAAAAATGGTTTTACTTAAGGAAACTAGTGTGTCTGATAAATTTTGACCACAATTATCTGTTGCACGAATAAATATATCCGATACCCGCAGTATTCCTGTTCCTCCAGAACCTAGAGAAACTACTATGTTCTCTACACAAAATACACTAGGCGTAGAAGTATCATTCACATCAATTATTAAGGTATCTTTACTAACATTATTACTAGAATCCCTTGCTGTTATGATGACACTGTGTTCTCCAACAGGGAAATACTGAGATAATATGGTCGTATCTTTTCTCATGCTATCTTGTACTTGGTAACTGATACCTAGACCAAAAATAGCATTACAATCTGTTATATAAGCATCGAAATCTAAGTTTATAAAAACACCACAAGAATCTGGTGAAAGATCTCCCGTATTATAAACAAAAGTATCTGACGGTAAAGCTATGACTGGAGCTAAGTCATCTACTATTTTAATAAATTGAGTATCCGCAGTTGTTCTGCAACTATCAGAAGCCACCCAAATTCTTCTTAAAAGGATCGTATCAATACCCATTGTAAAGGAATCTTGTGCATGCACATAAAAATTCCCCATGCAATTATCCATTGCTAATATTGAATCAGCAGTCAGCGTCATAGCAGCGTCAATGCAAGAGACAATGGCATCTGCATATGTTGTATCTAATTCAGGCGCTTCATCATCAATCAAACTAATTCTTTGCAGACAAGTAGTTACTGTTCCAGTGATGGTATCTGTCAACCTCCAAGAACGTTCAATAATTTGACAAATATTAGTTGTTCCTCTCGGTCCTGCGACCATACTATCCGTAAAGGTCAAACTACTATTTGTTCCACAAACATCCATTCTCCTAGGCGCTCCAGTGCTATCAGGAACAATGGAAGCATCACAAGCAATTGTAACATCTGCAGGACAGGCAAAAGAACCTGTTCCAGCAAAATCTTGGACGGTGACTGTTGATTGACAGAAAGCACTATTTCCAGCTTTATCTGTTACCGTCATAATAATATTGATATTTTGATCAATATCCGCACACCGGAAAGTATCTTGACTTAATTCAAATCGCAAATTATCCGAAGTGGTACAATTGTCTATAGAATTTAAATCTACAACAGAGCTATCAATCGCTGCAAAACCAAATGCATTAATCGTTACAGCTACAGCATTATTACATCTCGGCGTTGGGTCCGTTAAATCATTAACTTTTATCTCTATTTCTTGAGTTACGCTATTGTTGGAAAAATCTTCAGCAATAACAAAAATAGTCGTATCCCCCATCGGTATATTTAGCGTAATCTCTTCTAATGTATCATGTCTAATTATACCATTTTCATCTGCAATTGCTAAATATTTAAGCGTGTCAGAACACTGGTCATTTATATTCCCCAATAAATCTAAGGTAATTGTTCCACTACAATTTGTTGAATTTTCTCCTGTTTGTACTAAATATAAAGTATCAAGATCAATAACAGGCGCTAAAGTATCTCTTACTTGAATGACTTGTTGTACACTATTTCTATTTCCCGCCGTATCTATAGCATGCCAACTATAAATAATATCAAAATTATAATACGCACTATCTCTAAGTAAAGCTTCTAAAGTAGCAATCATCGGCGTATCAGGTCTATTGCTAATTGTATCCATATACATGGTATCAACCATGCCACAATTTTCAATAGCCGTTAACATTGCTTGTCCTGGTACATCCTCTGCACAAACCACATAAAGACTATCTGGCACAGTTATAAAAATAGGCGCAAGTGTATCTACTACCGTCACGGTTACATCTTGCGAATCTATATTCATACTTTCATCCGCTACATATAATCTTACATCAAAAGTTTTACCTAAAGAATCACAAGGAATAATGGTCATATCCGTCGTCAATTTCAAACTATCTGATGAAGTACAATTATCATAAGAAGCACTATCTAACAACATTGGATTTACCATAACCATTCCCATAGAATCTAACGCTAAAGCTACTGTATGAACAGGTACAATAATCGTTGGCTTTGTGGTGTCGTCAATAAAAGTAATTTCATGCGAAATAATATTTAGTCCGCTTGCATCATTATAAAACCAGTTAATAGTTCTTGCACCATTGTTGCCTATCTGCGTAAAAGTATACGATTTAGGTGTGGTACCATTTTCTACTTCTCCAGAAAGCGGTTGTAAGGCAAGCGTATCTGAACAATTCGTAACCAATAATGGCGCATCAAGCGTTAATGAAGTACATTCTGTAGTCGTATCCATTATAATCGGTGCTTGAACGCCCATAATTTGAAGCGGGATAGCACAAGTGTCTCCATTTCCACTCAAATCAACTGCAATGAAAGTAATCGTCGTATCTCTTCCTATCACTGTTCCTGGAGCTGGTAATTGTTGAATACTATCCAATCCACAAATATCTGACGCACTCACGAAAACAGAAGATCTATAATCTGGTAATGCGCCCATACAATCTGTTCCTCCAACTATCAAATCAAGCATACTAGATGCACAATTAACAACTGGTGGAATGGTATCTCTTACATCAAAAACATAAGAAATTGTATCCTTGTTACCTTGCTTATCTTCATAAATGTAATAGATAGTTGTCGTATCAATAGGTAAATCTATCGTAACATTTTCTCCATAATTCATCCCGCCAAAAGTCCCTTGGTTCGAGTTCGTGAATATTCCAGGATTACTATCTGCCGATAATACTCTCGTAATTGTTAACTCTGAAGTATCCGCGCCACAATTATCCATCACAAAAGCTAATGTTAAGTCTGGTTGCTGATAGGTAAATTCTTGATCACAGTTGCCTGGGTTAATTGTATTATAATATAACACTTCTCTAAATTCTGCAGTGGTTACTACTGGAGGATGTGTATCCCTTACTTCCAATACAAACTGTAAAGAATCTACATTCTGATTACTCGTATCTCTAAAGAAATACGTGATTTTGTGTTGCCCTACTGGATAAATTTGTGCCGCATCGTTATTATTTAACGTAAAACCTCCAGGCGAATTCACAACAGGCGGTGTCATCCCTGATAAACTATCAACTCGCCAACTATACAACACACCATCTTGGTCAAAATGATCGTTTACAACAATATCTATCGACGCAGAGTCTATTTGAGCATTACAAGCTCCCATATCGTTGAAAACGATAAAGGTATCAATACTACCACTCATACCTGAAGAGAATAAATCTACTGCTGCATCAAGTACTCCACCAGCATAAAAAGGCGTATCTACTACTACAGGGGGCAGCGTGTCTATAAAAAACAATTGTAAAACAAAAGGAGGAAGATTTCTTGTTCCACTCCCTGCTGTGAATGTTTTTTCAATTGAAAAGGCTACATTATTCGCCATAATAGAAGAACCTGAACCTGATACAACTCCATTATTAAATCTAGTACTATCCGTTAGGATATTACTTATTAATAACGTGTCCAATACCCCAAAGCAAGAATCAAATGCCGTAGGGACAAAAGTATTGGTCCAAAAATCACTCGTATTTGCTCCTTGAACACCACTAGTATCTAGGACGACTATTAACGTATTCGTATCGTTCCAGTATAATAGATCATCTTGTAAAAAGGTATTAGCAGCTATTTGCATGGTGTCCCATACAGGCGGTACGGTATCAATGATTGTAATCCGTTGCGTATCTACGAATACATTATTACTATTATCCGTTACCGACCATATTCTTAAAATACGTTGAATTGTGTCCATGTCTGCCCCTATCATAGGAATTATACTATCTCTATAGATTGTATCCTTAATCCCACTACACGATTGCGACACATCTGTCACATTTCCTAGCATGGTTACACTTGGGTCACTTTGGCATTCTATTATAGTATCTTTAGGTACTGTAAAAGTTGGTGCCGCACTAGGTGGGTCTACAAAAGAAAATGTGATTGTAGCTTCTTCGAGAGGCCCAGCCAACGATGTTTCTAACAAAAAGGTGATGGAATCTCCACTAAAAATGGAATCTCCAGCCACGTTTACATTTGCATAAGTACAGTATACCTGAATTGCATCTGTCATTGCAAATAAATTTGTATCAGTTGGATTATGAGGATTAATCCAGTACAAATTATTCGTATTACAGCCCGTACCATCTAAAAAAATAGTTCTTAATACTAAAGAATGTACATCCTCAACGGAATCACTAGTAGTAATAGAAAATTCTAATCCTGCATTAGGATCAAAGCTACACTGAGCATTTACACTAAATGCTGCTAATGTAAATAAAAAAACAACCATAAAACTTTTCAGAGAGGCACTAAAGTTTATGTTTGCTTTTAATACATCAGTAAAATATTTCATTTTACCCTTAAATTTAAAATTATGTAATGGGTGCGGCATATTACGGTTTTTGGTATTCACTATTATCATCTAAAAAGTGAAATAATCTTTAAATTTTTAATTGAATATCTGTTCTTAAGCAATAGGGATACATCGCCACATCATGCAGGTAGGTCTTAAATCGATTCGAAACTGGGTGAAATATATTACACATAATAATATAAAAGTCCTTAATTATCAGTTGATTAGTAACAATTGGTGCAAATGTAATTGAAATTAGCAAATATTGAGCCAAATTCCTATGCATTTACGTTCAACCGCCTCATATTGATGCAAATAAATATTATTAATTATTATAATACATAGTATTTATTCCTAAACATAGGGGGAAATGGAAAGAATATAACCAAATAGGAACATATCTTTTGCCTTTGGCAAAATTATTCTGATACGCTATTAATTGTTGGTTGATTTTTTTGCTAGACGGAATCCGAAGGAGCGGATTCCTGCAACGGGAATACAGGGTAAAGATTGTGCTGTTCATGGATATGTTGTTGTTCTGGGAAAAAATTGAATATCGAAATTCCTTTGTTTTAAAAAAAAATCGACGATTCTAAAAATATTTAAACTACTGATTACTTGGGATATAGCATTACAATAACTATAATATTTTTGGTAAAATTAGGTGATAGTATCTAGAAAAGCAATTTTTTTTACGAAAAAACCTTGTTTAGTAAAAAAATCAAACGTTTTGTCAGGTATTGGCAGATTGAGAACTATAAATGATGAACGATAAAAGATGAGCTATAAATTCGTCAATCAACATTACCAAATCGTACTGTCCCCTTCTTTTTGCTACAAATTTACACCATATTTAATCATTTATTCATTTACTCATTTACTCATTTTACGTTACAAGGTAACGTCATCAAGCCCACCACCATTTAGCCGCTTGTCTTTTACCAAATTCCAATTTATCATCTAACCAGCGCATTATTTTGCGTAAAGGACTATTGGCTAACCTTATCCCTAAACGATTCCACCACTTACTATAATCTTTATTATAAGGACAAACTCTAATACATATCGCACAATCTGTATTCATCCCTACCCAAAATTTAAAACATTTCTCCGCATTAACCGTCCATTTTTTAATAAAAGAATGGCTTGAAAAATTAGGAGGAGTTGCTGCTGGTTCGGCTTTAGCAATGGCTTTAACAGGGCATGCATCCGAGCACTTACGGCAAGTCTCACAAAACTGCTTCACGCCAAATTCAATGGGTTGATCTGGTAATAAAGGCAAATCGGTAAACACCTTGGCGATTCTTACATTCGGCCCATATTTAGGGGTAATTAACAGCCCATTTCGACCATATTCCCCTAATCCTGCCTGTATCGCCATAGGTATACTTTGAGCAGTATCGTTTAGAGACGCTATGGCTTCGTACCCTAAATTCGTAATAAATTGTGCTAAAGCGGTGGCCACATTCAAACTAGAAGCATACCCTAATCCTGTCGTAGCCCCACCCAATGCCGACGGAATGGTTTTACTCAATTCATAATCCATGGGCAGGATCAATAAGATGGCATGGCTAATGGTAGCTGGCAAATCTAATTTTTGGGCAGCTTGCGTTTTTCGACTGAAATTATGGGAATAAACCCATCTATCATCTAATTCACAGATGCCGACCATTCCTGCCCCCAACATCGTTGAAGCTTTCTTAATTCGGTGAGTGGTCTCTTCTAAACTAGGCAAATCTACTTTGGTTGGCGGCCCTTTTGTTTGCGTTGTATAATAGTCTGTAAATCCTTCTACTCGACCAGTTTCAGGAAAAGTCATTTCACCAACCACATCTGTCAAATGCCAACTTGCATTCCGTAAGGCATAATCCCAATGGTCAAACCCTTTAGATTTTTTAGGTTTATAATTTGTAATGTCATAACTGACATAAAAATTTTTAGGATTGATTTTATCATCCCACATCGAACGATTAAAAATATCGTTTTTCTGATTAAATCGTTGAAACTGAGGTTTTATCTCGAATAATTGATCTAAATAAGATTTTGCAGAACCATCTATTTTCTTTTGTTGGAACATAAGCTGTTGAATAATAGAGATAAGCGTTAATATTTTTCTAACAATTCAAACTTCCCTAAAATACATCTCTTGTATTTCTCAGTCCTCAATATCCATAATAAAAACATTAATACCTACAAGGTAAGTAATAAAAGTAGGTTCTCTGACGATTCACTTTGAGGTTGCCAAATTATGACAATTAAATATAGCCGATTATTTTAAAGATAAAATGTAACTATTCAGTAGAACAGAGATTAGAGACCATTTCATTGAGAGATTAGAGATTCAACCCTCAAACACTCGTAATAATGACGAAAAATCAGGTAGTTTAGCACTAAACCATCTCTATTCTCGCCTCTCTTTTCTCTATTCTGAATAAATACGATAAAATTTGCTTTAAAATAAGAAATGATACTTACAAATCGGCTCTAAATTTTGCAATCAATTCTAAAATTAACGAAATCTATTACTAATCAAAGGAACTACTAAGCTATAAATATAGTTGTTCTAGGAGTTCATTAAAATAGTATCGCAACAACAAGAAATATAATCAAAATAATAATTTTAATAAAAAAAATAATCAATAAAGTTT
>CALFWI010000254.1 GCA_937928615.1 uncultured Saprospiraceae bacterium
AACTATTGCTTTTGAAGTATACAAAGAGGAATTAGCCTTAGGTTTGCATGAGCCAAAAATTACAGTGACTGGTTTCAAAAATATTGTACTTACAGGCCTATGGAATAATGCCTATGATTGGGTAGAACAATTTATCGTCGAATATATTCCAAAGCTAGACCAACAAGACCAACATACTATTGGTAATTGGGCACTTGCGGCATTAGCACATCGACGAAAAGACTACGAAACTGCGCTTAACATATTGAAAAATACTAAATTTAGAGATTTTCACCAGAATCTATCTGCTAGGGTAACGGTGACCAAAATCTATGTTGAATTAGCAGAGTGGGAAGTTTTACAAAATTATTTAAAAGCGTTTGAAGCATATGCTCGTCGTGTACCTAAAATGGGTGAATTGGAGAACTACAAAACCAATTATTTGAATTTTACACTATATGTTCAAAAAATTATGCGACTTAATCCTTATGATAAGGAGGGGAAAAATAAACTAATTCAGTCAATCCAAGCAACAAATAAAATAGTCGATAAAAAATGGTTGTTGGCATGGTTGGAAAACGGTAAAGGATAAATTTATCAATTGTCTAACAAAAATAATGTTCACCCCTAAAAAAGTGTGATTGACCGAAATTTTCAATAGCTTCACTTTTTTATTAGCGGGATAACTTTATTAAATACTTAATTTTGAATTATGAAGTATGTGCATACCAACATCATCAGCGAGAACTGGCAAAAACTAGCTGATTTTTACACTAAGGTTTTTGATTGTCAACCTGTACCACCCATTCGCAATCAAAAAGGGGATTGGTTGGACAAAGGATTGGGGCTGTCTAATGCACATTTACAAGGAGTACATTTACGATTACCTGGTTATGGAGAAGATGGGCCAACCTTAGAAATTTATAGTTATAGCAAAATGGACGAAAAATTACCCACTACACCTAATCGAAAAGGGTATGGGCATTTAGCGTTTGAAGTGGACAATGTCGCCGATATTTTACAAAAACTATTACAAAATGGCGGAAGCAAACAAGGAGAGATTAGTGGTAAAAGAGTAGCGGGAGTAGGATACATTACTTATACTTATGCCAAAGACCCAGAAGGGAATATCATTGAGCTGCAAAATTGGGATAAGTCACGAAAATAGAACTATGCGGAAAATATTTAGTCGAATAAAAAAAACAGATTGGCAAATAATTGCCATTTACTATGCTTTTATTTACCCATTAGTTTATGTCACGAATAGTTTGAGTGGTCGCCACGAACTAATTTCGTGGGAGGGATTAAAATGGTTAGGTATCTATTTTTTTGATTTTTCTTTAGATGTGGTGGTTTTAACGCTGGTAGTGTTTTGGATATTTCATGATTATTATCAGCAAAAAAGATATGGACTGGCATTTGTCTTAATCATATTAATCATAATTATATTAACATTCCTACATCCTATACTAGTCCCTGCAATGTATGATTTTGCCCCTCAAGAAGGAGCAAATTGGTTAATTTGGACATTTGAAGGCATAGAAAACAATTTTGCTTCCATTGTAGGCCTCTGTTTATTTCTAATTGGAAAACAACATTATGAAAGTAAAAATCAAATTATGCAGCTACAAAAGGAAATGAAGGAAAGCGAATTACAACTGTTGAGGGCGCAAATTGACCCACACTTTCTTTTCAATAATCTCAATATACTAGATATACTCATTAATTTAGACCCTAAAAAAGCCAGTCGGTATACCAAAAGGTTATCTTCCCTTTATCGGTATATGATACGGCACAAAGACCAAGATGTAGTGAGCTTAAAAGAAGAGTGGCAATTTTCAGAAGATTATATCTATTTATTAGAGCAGCGATTTGATGAATTGTTTTTATTTGAAAATGAATTACAAGGCATAGATTTAGACAGTTATTTTATACCACCTGCGTCTATGCAAACTTTATTAGAAAATATTGTGAAGCATAATTTTGCTTTACCAGAGGAACCCATTCATGCCATTATCTATTTAGAGCATGATTTTCTCTGTGTGAAAAATGACCGTAAGCTAAAAGAAAATGTAAAAGATAGTACAGGGACTGGTTTAACCAATTTGAAAAAACGCATTCAGTTATTGACCGACCAAACGGTGGCAATTGAGCAGACGGAGGAGACTTTTACGGTGAAAGTGCCTTTGGTGAAGTTGGTTTAATCCACTCAAAATTCAAAATTTATCATTCAAAATTACTTTAATTTGAAAAGACTCGACCAAAAAATATGCCTCATTACAGGTGCAGCCAAAGGAATCGGACAAGCCATTGCCGAATTATTTCATCGGGAAGGAGGGATTGTGTTGGTTACCGATATTGACGATGAGCAGGGTAGGGCATTGGCTAAAAAATTACCCCAAGGTGAATACCATCATTTGGATGTCAAACACGAAGCCGAATGGCAAAAAATAACTGATTACATCCAAGACAAATATGGCGGCTTAGATGTATTAGTCAATAACGCAGGCATTACAGGTTTTCTAGAAACGAAAGGCCCTTTTGATGCCGAAAACATAGATTTAGCATCGTGGGAAGAAGTGCAAGCCGTCAATTCAACGGGCGTGATGTTGGGCTGTAAATATGCGATTAAAATGATGAAAGCGAAGGGGGGTAAAATTGTCAATATTTCGTCTCGAAGTGGCATTGTCGGCATTCCTTTAGCCGTAGCTTATGCAGCCAGTAAAGCAGCAGTAAGAAACCATACCAAAAGTGTAGCGCTGTATTGTGCCGAAAAAGGCTATCAAATCCGTTGCAATAGCATTCATCCAGCGGCTATTATGACGCCGATGTGGGATACGATGCTCGGTAAAGGAGAGATGAGAACGAAGATGATAAAAGAGGTAGAAGCAGGGATTCCAATGGGTAAATTTGGCGAACCCATTGATGTGGCGTATAGTGCCTTATTTCTAGCTAATGAAGAATCCAAATATATTACGGGGATTGAATTAACGGTAGATGGCGGTATTTTGGCAGGGAGTCAAGGGAAGCCGACGGAATGAAATGATGAATGAGGAATGATGAACGATGAATTCGGCAAATTGCAGCTATTTTCTGGAGGATACGATTTGCTAAATTTTCAAAATTTAGTAAATCTCAATAAATTAGTCAAGCAATAAATATAAATAGTCATGAAAAAAACAATCAGAAATGCCCTCATCGGTATAGGAATTTTTATGCTATTTATCATAGCATTTTTATTTTATGTAAGTCCTCAAAAGACCCCTCTTTTTGTAGATGAAGCTGGCAAAGTGTTACCCAATAGCATAGCTGAAATTATCGATTTAGACATCAATGGCGTGCCGCAAAGATTGGTCATCAGGGGCAAAAATAGCGCAAACCCTATCCTTTTACATATTCATGGAGGACCAGGTTTTCCTGATTATGCGTTTATCAAAGAAAGTGGGGCCAATGTGGAAGATTTATTTACAGTTTGTTATTGGGAACAAAGAGGAGCAGCCGCTTCTTTTAATGAAGATATCCCTGAGGGCACGATGTCTTTGCCGCAAATTGTAGCAGATGGCGAAGCATTGACTCAATATTTGCTTAAGCGATTTAAAAAAGATAAAATATACTTGCAAGGGCATTCTTGGGGAACTACGGTAGGTTCATTTTTAGTACAAAAAATGCCCGAATTATATCATGCTTATATAGGCATTGGGCAAATGGCAAATTCTCGTTTATCAGAACAAGTTTCTTTTGACTTTGCCTTGGCCGCCGCCAAGCAAGCAGGTGCTGTAGCAGACATCAAGCTATTAGAAAAAATAGGCAGCCCCCCTTATCAAACAGCAGCCGATTGGTTAAAAGCTGTTATGCCAGAAAGAACGATTATGAGAAAATATGAAAACCCTAAAGGCAGGCCACCTAAAAGCCTTTTTGATTTTTATAAAACCTTTATTTTACATCGAGAATATTCCATTGCGGACAAACTGAAAATTGCGAAAGGAGAAGCTTTTTCTATGCAACATTTGTGGATGGAAAATATTATGCTAGATTTATTTGAAAGCATTCCTACTCAAACAATTCCAGTTTATATCCTACAAGGGAAATATGACAAACACACTTGCACTTCTGTCGCTAAAAGTTATTTTGATACTTTAAAAGCACCACTTAAAAAGTATTTTGAATTCGAAAATTCGGGACATGACCCGCATATTGACGAATTTGAACGCTATAAAGAGATTATGGTGACAGCAGTTTTGGAAAGGTAAAGGTATACTAGACTTAATTCTGAATGAAGAATTTTGAATGTTGAATATCACTAACTCTTTGATTTTCAGTATTCAAATTTCGTCGTACGATTTTATTCAGAATAAACACTACTGATTTAACAAATTAAAAATTTTTCATTCAACAATAGTTTATGAAAATCCTACTCTTAGAAGACGAAAAATTAGCGGCACAAAAATTACTACAATTGTTGTATGCCTACTTTGAGCACGAATTAGAAATCAAGTGGGTGCAGTCCGTTCAGCAAGGTTTGAAATACCTCAAAGAAAATGGCGACCCAGATTTAATTCTCTCCGATATTGAATTATTAGATGGCAAAGTCTTTCGCTTATACGAACAATATGAGGTGAAATCACCCATTATTTTTGCAACGGCGTACGACCAATATTTATTGGAGGCTTTCCAAACCAACGGCATCGCTTATTTATTAAAGCCTTATGCGGACGAAGACCTCAAAAAAGCCTTGGACAAATACCTGACCTTATTTCATTCGGAAGATAAAGGGCAGGCATTGAATACTACGATGATTGAAGAATTGAAGTCTGCTTTGGCAAGTTCTCAAAAAGAATATAAAAAGCGATTTACCATCAAAAAAACATCGGGTATCTTTTTGTTGAAAACGGAAGATATTGCTTATTTTACAGCAAGTGATGATCTCGTTTTTGCAATGGATACTAAAAATAAACGGCACGTGGTCAATTATCGAATGTCGGATTTAGAGGCTATTTTAGATCCTGCTATTTTCTTCCGTATCAATAGAAGTGACATCATCAACATCAATTTTATTGAAAAAATGGAAGCTTATTTTGGTAACCGATTGGTTGTTTCTATGAAAAATAATAAGATTGGGTTGAAAACGAGTGGGCCTAAGACTGCGGCTTTTCGGAAGTGGGTAGGATGAGCGACCGATTCCGAAGGACAAATGTTTGGGGAACATTTAAGGGAGTGAACCGCAACGCGGATGGGATGGTTATAAAATAGACGAACTAGGAGGATAGGTATACGGATTTAACGGATTATGCTTAGTTCGAGTACTCGCAGGACATAAAAAAATATAACAACCAGCGAAACCAGCGTCAAAGAATCATCTTCGAGCCGCAGCTTTCCGTGCCTCTCTAAAATACTTAAAAGGTACCAACAACATTCCAAAACATTCGCCCTCTTCTTTACCTAAATGTTTGTGGTGTACCTTATGTCCTTTCCGCAACGCTTTAAAATAAACCGAATCGGTATTCCGCATCAATTTAAAGCGTTGGTGGATAAAAATGTCATGAACAAAAAAGTACAACATGCCATAAATTAAAATACCCAAGCCTATCCAAAATAAGGCATTAAACTCATAAGACCCAAACCAAAATAGTAGGATACTAGGAATGGCAAAAATTAGAAAAAAAGCATCGTTCTTTTCAAAAAAGCGGTCGTTATTCACTTGATGATGGTCTTCGTGTAAGTACCACAGAAAACCGTGCATTACATATTTATGCATCGCCCATGCCACAAACTCCATGATTAAAACGGTGGC
>CALFWI010000255.1 GCA_937928615.1 uncultured Saprospiraceae bacterium
TACTTGTTTCCAATAACTCAAAATTTTCAGAGTGAAAAAAATATTGTGCTTTGTTGACATTAAGCGCATAATTTCCACACATTGGTAGGCAGGTTAGAAAATTACCCTTAGCATCTGTTTTGGATGTAGAAAAAATTTCATTGGTTAATAAATTGACAACTTCAATTTTAGCATTGGCTAGTTTTTGAGTAGTAAGGGCGTCTTTTACTGTTGCTTTTACATAAGTTACAGGTGTTGGTCGCAACGCCTGAGGCATTTCAAAAGTAAACAAATCGGGCTGTCTTTTAGAGGTTATTTTTTCGGCATCTTTTTTAGGTAAATTATCTTTGGTAAAATAAGCTGTTGTTCCATCTAGTGTAATAAATAAGGCGCCTTCGTTTCCTTTAGTATTAATTGGATATCCTAAATTTTGAGGTGCTGCCCATTGCTTACCATCCCTTCTGGCGAGAAATAAATCGTAGCCCCCCATGCCTTGATGTCCTGAAGACATAAAATATAAACTCTTTCCATCAGGATGAAAAAAAGGAGATTCATCATCACTAGTTGTATTAATACTCGGCCCTAAATTAACGGGATTACTCCATTCTCCTTGTTCGTTTCTTTTAGAGCGCCAGATATCTCGACCTCCTAAAGTGCCTTTTCTATTACTGGCATAATATAGAATATTGCCGTCCGCAGATAAAGAAGGCTGAGATTCCCAACTACGTGTATTGATTGGTTGGCCCATATTTTCTGGTTTCGACCAGATATCTCCTTTTTTTTCTGAAAAATACAAATCACATCCACCATAGCCTGTTCGGTCACTACATCTTACAAAGACTATCAAACTGCCATCTGCTGAAATGTATTGAGAGCCTTCGTTTTCTGGGGTATTAATATCTAATATAGGTTCAGGGGCTGCCCATTGTCCAGTTACTTTTTTACTTATAAAAACATCTTCATCTCCTCTTATTCTTCTGGTGAAAACCAAGGTATTACCTTCTGCGGTAACAGAAGGTAAATATTCTGGAAAACTAGTATTTACGTTTTGCCCTAAAGGTGTTGGATTAAAGGGAACAGGATTTTTTAAAGCTTTTGCAGCGAATTGACTATTCTGGAAATATTTAGTTGCTTTTGCCTTTAATTTTACGCTTTTACTATCAGATTTTAAAAAACTATCGAATTGTAGAATTGCCTGCTCAAAATTATTTTCTTCCCAATAGGCTAAGCCTAGATAATAATAAGTTTGAGGTTTATAGGCGGGGTCAATTTCAATAACTTTTGCTAAACCCGCTTTTGCTTGTTCGTAATTTTTTTGATTGAAATAAATAGCTGCTAATTCATAATGGGCATCAATGAAATCAGGCGTTATTTTGATGACCGTTTTATAATCTTGAATTGCCTTATTTACTAGTCGATTTTTCTTGTATTGATTGGCACGATAATATACTTTTTTAGTTTTTCCTGTTGCCGTTTTTTTGGTCACATAATTTTGACTATAACCTGAAATGCTAAAGACCAATAAGAAGCCCAGACAAAACAAAGATTTATGGATAATTTGATATGCTTTTTTCATAAAGTAGTTTTATAGTCAAACGGAAAAATCAGCTAAATTAATGTAAACGTCCAATTATATAAATAAGAAATTGAATAAAAAGTCAACACGATTTTACTGAAATAGCTTATTTTTATCTACCACTCCCATTTATTCATTGAATACTTACTAATTAATATAATAACCCATTAGTTGCCAATTCTTTCACTAACAAAATGTTAAAAATCCTTGCTTATCAATGATTTAAGTTAAAAAAAGACATTTCTCTTAATTAAAACCTACCCTTCTAAATTATCGGTCTGTTTTTTGCTTTAACTAAAGTGGCGTAGATTACTCTCTTTCCCAATACATATAAACAGTTATTGCTAACATCGACTATGAAAAATTTATGGTTTAACCAAAATATTATTTTCTATTATACCTTAATACTATGCTTTAGTTTAAGCTTTCCACTTATGGGACAAGTGCCCAAAGCTACTTTTGTCAAACAAGATGGTCTTTTAAATGATATCCCTAAAAGTTTAGAACGAAAGTTTAGAAGGGATGCTGCGCGATTAGCCTTAAGGCTAGAGGCTCAAAAGGAAGATTTAAGATACTTGAATATCAGTATTCCCCAACCTACGATTGAAATGGTTTATAACTTGTTGACACAAGTTTACAGTAGTGATGAAATTGCGAAGTCTATTGCGAAGTGTAATGTCCACACCTTTCCAAATCCTTCTATTGACCAATTAGTTATTATTTACGAAAAAGATATTGATTGGGCGGCTCCGTTAAGAGACGGAATTAGTGAAACAGAAAATGCCGACCTTAATGACCTCTTGGATGAATATGAATTGGTGATTGAAAAGCATGTTCCTTGGAATGATACCGAAGATGCCTTAACTATTCGCTCTAAATCCCCTTTAAATATGGCTGCTTTAGCTAGTGAATTTGAAGAGATTGAAGGAATAGTTGATATTGACTTAGGAGTGCCTAAAGTAACCGGGAATGATATTGCCTTGAATCGTTTTCAAGATGGTTGGGAAATTCAATATATTTTAAAATTTGGTTCTTTTTCAAATGGTAAAGGCAAACAGCATATTTGGAAATATCAGGCCTTAGATGATGGTACGATTCGATTTGTCGAAGAAAGTGGAAGTCCTATTCCTACTTGGATGCGTTGTCATAGGGAAGAAGATTTATTGGTTTTTAAGGGATAAATTTTTAAAATTTAAACCTACTTTTACTGGAAGTCTCAGCTACATTAATAATTAAAAATAGCTTTCCATTTTTTATATAAATCAGGTGCTATTTGCTGATGTTTTGCTGGATGTGTAAAAAACAAAGTCCCACTTACAATAGTTGGACTAATGTTGGGCAGTCCAATAAGTCCTTCTACGTTTTCTTTAGTGAAACCACTAATTTGATTTAATTTCATCCAATCTTTTTCTCCTACCGTTGGATACATTTTATTGGGATAAGCTAGTTGATAAGCTTTGATGTATTCATGCATTACCAGATTATAATATTGTTGAGGTTGTAAAAAAGACCACATGACTTGCTGTGCGGAGAAAAGGAGTACACCATCTTCTTCAAAAAGCTCAGAGGCATGCAATTGTTTTGGAAATTGAGGGGAAGGGAATGGGGTCGTGTATACAACAATTCGTTCAAATTTTGGTAATAAAAAATCTTCTTGATGTAACGTCATTTGAACCACGTTAGCAGCGATTACTCCTTTGATATCTTCAGGTAAATGTTCCCATCCCATTGGCATGAATTCTACCGCCATTATATAGAGCGCCATGCGGTTTCTAAAACGTTTTTTATCATTGAGAGACAAGTTATTATATAAAGAATGATGTTGTATTAATAAATTGCGCATTGGTTTGTCAATCTCTGGTGGATTTCGAGTATACCACCACCAATTAATTTGAGGGCTAAAGGTGTAAATAATGGCTAAGAGAAGGACAAAAAATATAATATAGATAGAGAAACTTTCATCAACCTCTAGTGTTAAATAAGCAAATACAGCGGTTAATAATAAAAATGGTATCGAAATAACTCTAGCAGGCATATAATTTATTGTTTTGTTTGTTACTTTCCCTTATAGATGCGTATTTTTGTGATTCTCGAACTCCGCAAAAGATTAAAATTAGTAATTAAATACTACTCAAACGTTTTTTGTTCCAATAAATTTCCAAATTTATAGCTTATTAATAGGATAATTTTTTGAAGAAAAATTCAACGTTTTTGCTTGTTTTTTGTAATTAATATAATAGAAATTATTAAATAAAATATTTAAGATAGATGGACTTACTAAAACAGAAATTTCACGAAAAATCGGCCAAACTTAGAACTGAATTAAGAGCATTGATTAAAGCCAACGGCAGTCAAGTTGTTGGTGAGGTAACGTTAGGGCAAGTTTTCGGTGGAGCAAGAGGTATAAAAATGATGGTTTGGGAAACTTCTTCCCTTGATGCGGAAAAAGGTATTCGTTTTAGAGGTTATTCTATTCCTGAATTAAGAGAATTATTACCAAAGATACCAGGCGGTAAAGAACCATTACCAGAAGCACTATTTTGGTTGATGTTAGTGGGGGAAATTCCTACAGATGAAGAAACGGCTTGGTTGACGGCAGAATGGAGAAAGCGAGCGGGTGTTCCTGAGCATACTTTCAAAGTATTAGAAGCATTGCCAGTTGATACGCACCCAATGACGCAATTTACAATTGCAATTAATTCTTTGCAAACAGAAGGTGTTTTTGCCAAGCGATATGCAGATGGCATGAATAAATTAGATTATTGGGATGCAACGTATGAAGATGCAATGAATTTGGTTGCAAAATTACCAAGAGTCGCAGCTTACATATATCGTAGAACGTACCACAAAGGAAAGCATATTGCACCAGACCCGACACAAGATTGGTCAGGTAACTTTGCACATATGTTAGGGATTAAAGGAGATGACTTCAAGAGTTTGATGAGATTGTATCTAACAATTCATGCGGACCATGAGGGCGGAAATGCTTCTGCACATACCGTACATTTAGTTGGTTCTACTTTAAGTGACCCTTATTTATCTCTGGCTGCGGGCATGAATGCTTTAGCTGGCCCATTACATGGATTGGCAAACCAGGAGGTGATTAAGTGGGTATTCAAAATGATTGAGGAGATTGGTTCTACGAAACCTACGAAGCAGCAAATTGCCGATTACGTTAATAAAACTTTAGCGGAAGGAAAAGTAATTCCTGGTTATGGTCATGCCGTTTTACGTCAGCCAGACCCAAGATTTACGGCGCAAAAAGTTTTTGCACAAGAATATATTAAAGATTCGGATATTGTAGAAGTTGTATGGAAAGCATTTGAAGTAGTGCCTCCAATCCTTAAAGCATTAGGAAAAGTGAAAAATCCTTGGCCTAATGTTGATGCGCATTCTGGAGCTATTTTGGTTCATTATGGTATGACTGAGTATAGTTTCTACACCGTACTATTTGGTGTTTCTAGAGCATTAGGAGTCGTTGCTGCTCAATGTTGGTCTAGAGCTTTAGGCCTTCCTTTAGAGCGACCAAAATCAGTTACTTCTGAATGGTTAAAAGAAGTGGCAGGTGCCTTAGCTGAATAAAAATTGCCTTTCTTTTTCTATAAAAAAGCCTTTCATCTTATCATTTGATGGAAGGCTTTTTTATTTTATGTATTAATAGTAATGACTTAAAACAGAAAGAAGTGACAAGTTGGAGCTAGCTTATCACTTCTTAAGGTAGGGAAATGGTATATAAATGAATACCATCGAAATGTGTAGTTCTAAATGCCAATTGAATAGACTCAAAGCATTTTCTCATAGTTATGTTTAATCTTCCATATCAAATATACTGTAAAATCTAGGACTCTTCCAAATATTTGAACCAATAATTATTTGGAATTATATTGTATTTTTAAAATTAAAATTTGTAATATATTTATGTAATGATGAATTTAGCTTAGATACACTCGTTTTTTGTGAAAAAAATAGATTTCCTAATAATATTATTGCTAGAATTATTATCTTAGCTTATCTATTAATTACCAATTTGACGAAGATGAAAACAAATTTAAAAAACTACGCCTATTTTACCAAAGCTCAAATAAAAGGGATTTTTATACTTGTCAGTTTGTTATTATTGGGTTTTGTCACACCAAAAATTATTTCGAGATTAGCTTCAAAAGCGACAACTGATTTCACTGAATTTGAAAAAGAAATTACGGCATTTGAAAGGGCGTTAGAAAATGAAGAAGCGCTTCTACCTAAAAATGAGCAAATAAATCCTACCGCTAATACAATCCTTTTTAATTTTGACCCAAATTTTATCTCTAAAGAAAAATTAATAGATTTGGGACTAACACCTTCCGTTGCTACTACCTTTGTTAATTTTAGGAAGAAGGGGTTTAAATTTTATAAAAAAGAAGATTTAAAAAGGGTTTATGGTCTTAAAGAAACAGATTATCAACGATTAGCGCCTTATATAAAAATTGCCAATAATAAACAATCTTCTTTTCTGGAAGTATCAAATAAGCCGAAAAAACGACCTACTAAAAAGAGCTTAACGCCATTTAAATTTAATCCAAATGAAGCTGATAAAGCTACTTTTTTATCATTAGGACTTTCAAGTAAAATAGCCCAAACCATATTAAATTATCGAAATAGTGGGGCACAATTTAGACGTAAGGAAGATTTCAAAAAGGTGTATGGGTTAACAGAAGCTGACTATTTAACTTTAGCACCTTTCATTGAGATACCCGAAAAAATGAATTTAATCACTAGAAAAGCAATACGCCCTACAGCTATTCCCGAAAGTTTTAATGAAGTGGTACCTATTAAAATCGATATTAATAACAGCAGTATTGAAGAATGGAAACAACTAAAAGGAATAGGCGAAATAACCGCTAAACGAATCGTCAATTATAGAGATAAACTAGGTGGCTTCGTATCCATAGACCAACTTAAAACTACGTATAATATAGCAGATAGCACTATTGACAAAATAGCTCATCAATTGATATTGACGCCCATTACCCATAAAATTGCTATTAATTCGATTTCTGCGGAGGAGCTTAAATTACATCCCTACATTAAAAAGAAACAAGCATACCTACTCGTTAACTATCGAACAAATCATGGCAGGTATACTCGCATTGAAGATTTGAAAAAAGTCAAAGCACTTACGCCCGACTTTCTACAAAGGATTGCCCCCTATTTGTCTTTTGAATAAGGCATCATTGGAAAACTAAGTTTTAAAATATCTGAATTCCAAAATAGCATAATAACTTATCGGAAGGCATTACTTTAATTCGTCGATAAATCTTCTTGCTTTGCCGAGCAAAATCGTTTTTTACCTTAGGATACATTAATTTAGTTATCGAATATTAGAAAAGTAATCCTCATCATAAAAACGAAGCAATATGTTTATTTTCTTATTAATTGCATTAGGTATTGCCATTTTTGGTTCTTGGTTATATGCCATTATCGAAATCATCTCAGATGAATATAAAAATGATACCGATAAATTATTATGGTTCTTATTGGTTTTCTTTTTCCCGTTCGTGGGGACAATTGTCTATTTCTCAATTGGCAGAAATAAAATAAGCTTACCAGCAGAAGAATATGTGTAGTAGGAATCATTTTATTGAGCGAATAGAGATAGTATTTAAAATAAAAGAGGTTTCTCCTCAAAAGTCGCTCATACGGGCGGCTTTTTTTATAGCTTTACATCTTTTTTAGAAAAGTGATTGTATGTTAACAACAACTGTTAAAGCTAGTAGTATTTCCAACTTAACGGATGCCCGGTATTTCGCTGCTTGGCACGTTGACTGGTTAGGTTTTGATTTGACGCCTGATGGATTGACGGTCTTACCTTTGCCAGAAGTAAAAGAAATAAAAGATTGGATAGAAGGCCCCAAAATAGTAGGTGAATTAGCGGTATTAGATATAGAACAAAGCCAACAGATTATTGATTTTCTCTCCTTAAAATATATTCAAGTAGGCATGCATACGCCCGTTGAATACCTCAATAGTTTAACCGTTGATTCTATCATTAAAGAAGTGATTGTTGAACCTTCTACTACCTTTGAGGCCTTAAAAGCACATTTAAGTACTTATTTCGATTATGTAGATTATTTTCTAATCAATTTTGATAAAAATAATTTAGAATGGACGGCGTTAGAAAATGGCGAAATTTTGACCATTGTTCAACTGCAAGAAATTTGTCAGCAATATGAAATCTTTTTGAGTATTAATTTTACGCCCACCAACATCAAAAAAATATTAAAGACGATTCAGCCGTTAGGTATTTCTGTAAAAGGAGGAATGGAAGAGAAAGTAGGATTGAAGTCTTATGATGAATTAGATGAAGTGTTTGAGTTATTGGAGGAAGATGAGTAGTATCTATGGAAAGTTAAAAAAATAAGGCAGCCCCTCTTTATAAAATATTCAAAATTTCATACGTTGAAAAACTAGTGAGAATAACAAGGGGCTGCTATTAAATTTTTAAGTCATTAAGCTATATACCAAACGGATGCCTCCTTAAATCCGCTGCCTATCTTTAAAAAAATATTTTTTCTATTAATTTTTCTTTAGCAACTAACTAATAATTGGGTAATTTAATTACTTTTAATCTATTACGCTTAGTCGTCAAATAGCTTAAGCAGCAGAGACTAGTTGCCGATAGCGATAATCTTAAAGCCTTAGAAAACTTAATATACACCGAAATGACTGAAACCAAACTTTAATTTCTACACCCACACTATATCACAGATGAAGGAAAGAATCAATAAAATAATGCGTTGGTATTTGAAGCAACGGATTGGTCGGATTCAAAAGTTCATAAAAAATCCACATGAAGTACAGGCACGAGTACTAAGGGATTTGATTGAACCCACTAAGCATACACAATGGGGTAAACAGTTTGGTTATCGGAGTATCAAATCTTCTGAGGATTTTGCTAAACAAGTGCCTGTTTCTAGTTATGATGAATTGAAACCCTACATCCAGAGAATGATGCATGGGGAAAAAGATGTTTTATGGAGTGGACAAGTCAAATGGTTTTCTAAGTCTTCTGGCACCACTAGTGATAAAAGTAAATTCATCCCTGTTACCGATAGAAATTTATTTTCTAACCATATTCGGGGCAATTGGGACACGATGTCCATGTTGTACCATAATAAGCCTGATGCTAGGGTTTTTGCTGATAAAAATTTATTACTAGTTGGAAGCCTAAGTCAATTTGAGGAATATCCTAAAACGACAATTGGTGATATTTCTGCAATTATGGCACATCGAATGCCAGCGGTTGGTCGGCCGTTTTATGCGCCTGATTTCAAAACAGGATTGATGAGTGAATGGGAGGAAAAAATAGAACGAACAGTCGCTTTAACTAAAGATGACCCAGACTTATACATGATAGCAGGGGTGCCTACTTGGAACATTGTTTTATTTAGAAAATTATTAGAAGTTACAGGAAAAGAAAATATATTAGAAGTTTGGCCAAACCTAAGTGTTTATGTACACGGTGGCGTTGGTTTTGCGCCATATAAAGAACAATTTAAACAGTTTTTACCTAAAGATGATTTTGTGTATGCTGAAGCTTATAATGCTTCTGAAGGTTTCTTTGCTACGCAGCAATTTCTAGGAGATGACGATATGCTATTACTCTTAAATAACGGCGTCTACTATGAATTTTTACCAATGGAAGAATGGGATACGGATAATCCAATTGCGATTCCTTTGAAAGACGTAGAAATTGGTAAAAATTATGCGATGTTGATTAGTACGAATGCAGGTCTATGGCGTTATAAAATTGGTGATACGGTGACTTTTACTTCTAAATATCCTTATAAGATAAAAATTACAGGTCGTACCAAACAATTCATCAATGCTTTTGGAGAAGAAGTGATGGTGGAAAATACGGATAAAGCAGTTGCCTTGATTTGTGAAGAAACTCGGTCTATTGTTTCCGAATATACGGTGGCGCCCATTTATTTTTCTAAAAATGGAAAAGGTGGACATCACTGGTTAATCGAATTTCAAAAACCACCAGAAAGTTTATTAGATTTTACTAAGCGCTTAGACAAAAAATTACAACAAATTAATTCAGATTATGAAGCTAAGCGTTATAAAAGTATGGCTTTAGAACAATTGCGAATTTCTGTTTTGCCTAAAGATACTTTTCATAATTGGATGCGGGCTAGAGGTAAATTTGGCGTCCAGAATAAGATTCCTCGTTTGGCGAATCATCGACGGTATTTAGAGGAAATCTTACAAATGGTTGAAGAAAATGCTTAGAGAACGACTTATTTTATTCTCTGCTTAACCCCGTATCTTCTAATTTAATAGCCAAGCTTTCTATTCCTTTTAATGGATTTTTTCGCATGTACTGTTCTAAGGTAATAGTATGTGTTCCTAAAGCATTAAAAAATGCTTGCTTTTGGATGTCCAATAAAATACGACAAGATTTACTATCACAATCTCCCTGCCAGCGACCAATACCATCCGCTAAGTCAATAGATAATAATTGTGCTGTTTTTTCTCCAGAAGGAAATTGCGTATGAATTTTAAAATAGCAATTTTGGTAAGCGTATTCTACGGAATGCTCCACCTCTAATAATAGATTATATACTTTAGTTGTGTCTGTTATTTCAAAAGCATAGTCTAGGGTATTCTCGTATTGCCATGCTCCTTTTTCTATCTCATAGGTCTTCTCAAATAGGTAGTTTTCGCCACAACTTATAAGAAAAAAGGGAGCTAAGAAAAGTAAGTTAAAAAGATAATTCTTGGACATTAAAGCATATTTCTTTTACACATAGTCATATAGTTAAAGTAACTAGTACATATTAGTCTAAAAATCTAGCCCGTAAAACTATGTTAGATAGTCAGAAAGAAAATTGATAATTACGTGTCGAACACCTTCGAGGTGTCCGACACGTTTGACCATCTCTTTATTAGTTCTTTACCTGACGCTCTAGTGACTATGTGGTAAAAAATTAAGATAAATATTTTCCTACAATTGGCATCCGCCGCCCCATCCCAAAAGCTTTAGAAGACACCCGCAAAATTGGTGGCGTCTGATAGCGTTTAAACTCATTGATATTTACTAATCGTAAAATTCGACGAACTAATTGTTCATCAAAGCCCATTTTAATAATTTCTTTTGGCCCTTGCTGTTTTTCTATGTATTGGAATAAGATTTCATCCAAAATAGCGTAATCAGGTAAACTATCCGAATCTTTTTGGTCTGGACGTAATTCTGCGGACGGTGGTTTGGTAATTGTGTTTTCAGGAATGACTTCACCATCTTTATTCATATATCTTGCCAAGGCAAAAACATCGGTTTTATAGACATCAGCAATAACCGATAAACCGCCACACATATCACCGTATAGTGTTCCATAGCCCACTGCCGCTTCACTTTTATTAGACGTATTTAGAAGAATATTTCCAAATTTATTAGACATCGCCATTAATAAAACGCCTCTTGTTCTTGCTTGAATGTTCTCTTCTGCAACATTAAAAGATGTTCCTAAAAAATGGGGATATAATAATTCTTTAAAGGATTCATAAGCTTTTTGAATTGGAATAATATCGTATTGAATGCCCAAATTTTTAGCTAAATTTCTCGCATCATTAATGGAGTGGTCTGAAGAAAATTCAGACGGCATTAAAACCGCTCGTACATTGTCTTCGCCTAAAGCTCGTGCTGCTAATACGGCTGTTACCGCAGAGTCAATGCCACCAGATAAACCCAAAATGGCTCTTTTAAAACCTAGTTTACCAAAATAATCTTTGATACCCAAAACAATGCTATCATGGATTAATTGCATTTTATCTTTTGGTTGCTCGGATACTTTTCCTCCTTTGATTACCTCTTTTAAATCATATGTCTTGACACATTCTTCAAAATAAGGTAACTCTTCAAAAACTTTTCCATCAGGTGACATTATGATAGACCCACCATCAAAAATAACTTCTGTTTGCGCCCCAGAATGATTAATATAAAAAAGAGGTAATTTATATTTATCAACGTTTGCTTTTAACACGTCAATTCTTTCTTGCGCATGGTCATAAGCAAAAGGCGAAGCGGAAACGTTAATCATTAAATCTGGTTGCTGTGGCATTAATTCATCCATTGGACAAATGGTGTATAATGGATTCTCATTGCCTAAATTCCACATATCTTCACAGATAGTTAGCGCAATTCTTTTGCCTTTAAATTCTATGATATTAAATTCGGTAGCA
>CALFWI010000256.1 GCA_937928615.1 uncultured Saprospiraceae bacterium
CTAGCCCATTGCGAAAATAAAAGAAGACCTTACCTGTTCAATTTTGATGCAAACTTGATTATAACGGGGCATTTCGATAATAAACTATTTAGGTTTAATAATTCGACCTACTTGTCTCTTCCAAATGATTCTATAGATAGAGTCCATTATTCAACTATTTGTTACCCTTTTGAAATTTCATATCAATATAGAAAAACTAAAATAAGTTTGGAATACACTCTTTCTCTTATAAATGGAAAAGATAAATTTTATATAGGTAGCCGTCAAGAAGACTTATCGCTAATTGAGCAATTAAAAATGAAAGATTTTAGGGGTAAAAATGAAAATGATGATTTCTCAAAATTCTATCACTTATTAGGTTCTGTAATGGGGGTATTGGACTGGAAGTTCCTAAGAGGGAAAGAGTATATGAAAATGCTTGATTATTTACTACTTGATGATGAGATGGTCAATTCAAATTCAAGAGTATATAATGATTTAATTGATACTGAATACTTACAGGGATATTTTATTACGAAAAGTATGCTTAATGATTACAAAGGGTTGAAAAAGTAGTCGCAATCAAAATACACACGGATTAAATGATATTCTAAGATTTCGTAGTTTACCCAGAGTGCGAAATAATTCTTGAGTTTTTTCCTGTCTCATAGCCCTGATTTTAGATAATTTATTCTTTTCAAATTTCTATATAAAGTTGACGGACAGCATTTTAAAAAAGAAATTGGCTACCCGCCAGAAGTTGTAAAAAAAAATAAACGAAAAAAGAGTAAATAGTTTGAAAAAGTGACATAAAAATTATCTTTTTGTAAAAAAACGATGTTGAAACAAATATGGCATAAATTATATGGACACCGGGATAGAAATAAAGAGGAAAGCTTAACAGCGTCAAGTGTAGCGACGGGTATACCAATAAGCACAGTAGCCTATCATGAAAAGAGGAGAGCGAAAAGAGCATCGAGTAGTGGAACGGACTATTGGGATACAGGAGAAGGACAACTATTTCTCAAGCGGATGATAATAAGTGTGATCTATACGTTTGGAATAAAAGGAGGAGTAGGAGCAGGAAGGATACGCGAACATTTAAACCATTTACATTTAGGCGCGGTAGCGGCTATATCAGAGAATAGTATTTACCGATTGATAAGAGAGATTAGTGCAAATATATTGTGGTATAAAGAATTGCAGGAACAACAACTAGAACAAGAAGCGAAGGAAGAGTTAAAAAGGATAAAAATAGTATTAGGCATAGATGAGACTTGGTTAGACCAAATGCTATTGGTGTGTCAAGATTTGACAACTGGTTTTATTTTTTTGAGGAGTCAAGCGAAAAAAGAGATGTAGTCAGTTGGTGGACACCAATAAAAGAAAAAGTATTAAGCTGGGGAATGGAAGTAACTGGTTTGGTAAGCGATAGAGCCGCCGCCTTAGTAAAATTAGGGGAATCAGCATATTTAGGGGTATGCTCTATGCCAGATTTATTCCATTTTACTCAAGACTTAGGTAAGTTACTAGGCATGCAACTAGGAAAAAAGCGAGCACAAGCCTTAAAATTCTTACAAAAAGGGATTGAATCAGAGAAAGCAGCGTTAAAAGAGGCGTTTGATAAAATAGATAAAATATATCAAAAATACCGTCAGCAAATACAACAAATTAATAAAACGATACAACCTTTTAATGAACAAGATGAATGGGCATCAAAAGGAGCAGTAGAAAAAGGATTGTTGCAATGTCTTACAGCTATTGGCAGGTTAGCACCTCAATTGGGAATAGAAATAGATGTAGCTAAAGTAGCCAAGGTACTGAATCAAATTTCACCAATTGCACAAGGAGTAGAGTCATGGGTAGCAATGGCTCAATCAGAACTAAAGGATTGGTTAGTTAGACAACTAATAAACGAAAAAGAAAAACAATGGTTGATTACTTGCGCTTTACCCTATGTCTACTGGCAAATTCAATTAAACAGAACCCAAGCCAAATTAAGTAATCAGGATTTACGAACCTATTATAAACGGCGAGTCGAAAAAGCAAAGCGAAGATGCATAGGAGATAACTTGACTATATGTATGAACCTTGATAGACAAGAAGAATTATTACTAATGGCTCATAGATTGGCTATTACTTTTCAACGGGCTTCTTCTCAAACAGAAGGCAGGAATGGCTACCTTGCTTTTGTCAATCATGCTCATAGAGGTATTCCTAAGGAAAGGCTCAAGGTACTCACCGTTATTCATAACTTTGATATCCAAAGAGCAGACGGTACAACCCCTGCTCAAAGGCTATTTGATAAGCAATTTCCTGATTTGTTTGAGTTCCTTTGCCAAAATGTGACAGGGTTTAAAGAACCTAGACAACGAAATCGTAAAACTTTGATATTCAATAATTTACAACCATAGGCGGATAGCCAAGAAATTGTAGTATACAATTATTTTAAAATCGATTTACATTTTTCTACATCAATGTCATAGGTCAATAATCTAAAATAGAACCTTAAATTTAATTTCAAATTGTCATATCTTAGCCCAAACATTTTGTAGTGAGTAAAACAAAGAAAAAAATAATAACTGCTGCATTAAAGCTCTTCAACCAAAACGGATTGGTAAATGTGCGCTTACAACATATTGCGGATGAGGCATTTGTCAGTATAGGCAATATGGCCTATCATTATGCAACTAAAGAAATTATACTTTCTACCTTGTATGAAGAATTGACCAATAAACAAAAAGACTTATTAGCGGAGTATCGAATAGTCCCTTTATTTGATAACATGAATCGGTTATTTAGTCATACCTTTCATTTACAACAACAATATGTTTTTTTCTATTTAGATACTTTAGAAATTATTCGTGCTTACCCAGAAATCGGGGCTGTTCATCAACAACATATCAATTATCAGGTTGCTCAACTTAAAAGTATGCTAGATTTCAATGTGGCTAGAGGAGCTTTAGTAACGGAACCTGTAGCAGACCATTTTGAGAAATTGGCCCAACAAATTTGGATGACTGCCGATTACTGGTTGAATCAACAATTAGTTAGAGGAAAAAACCAACATCTTGAAAAAAACTATTTAGCTGCGATTTGGACATTGCTAATTCCTTACTTTACCAAAATGGGTCAGCAAGAATATGAACAGATGCTACACCAACCTTATGATTTTTTCTTTTAATCCTCCCTTATTTTAAGTATTTTTGTCAAAATAATGTCTGTTTTATAATATTTATATTTCCACACAAAAAATCAATGAGTAATTTTCGATTAGATAGAAAGGCATATAATGAGATGTTGAATTTATTAAACAATCAACATTTTACCGAAAAACCTGGGGTTAATTCGGATATGGCATTTCTATCTGATGATTGGTGGTTGAGAGATACGGCGGTCATGGAAAATATCGTCAAAAGAAAAGGTATGTGGGAAATACAATTGGTTTTTGCCCATTATCAAGAACCTCAAAAGCTAATTAAACGAGTCATTGCCAGATATGCCAGTAAGCAAAAAGCAGAACTGAATGCTTGGTACATGAAACGATTGGCAGCAAAAGACCAACGAGGTACATTGAAAGTAGACATTAAAGATTTTAAACTTTGCGATAGTTAGAAGGAAATAATATAACTGAAAGTAATAGGTTAATAAAATAGCGGATTTGACTACAAAACAAAAAATATTAAATGCAGCTATCCAACTCTTCAATGAGTATGGCTTAGCCAACGTTCGCTTACAACAGATAGCAGACGAAATTGACATTAGTGTGGGCAATTTGGCCTATCATTTCAAAAATAAGGAGGCCATTGTAGAGGCAGTTGTCGATAATTTGGAAGATGAGGTAATGGATATTTTATCCAATTACAGAAGATTCCCTAACCTAATGGACTTTGATTTTCAATTAAGTAAGTATTTTCAATTCATCAGCAACTACCCTTTTTACTTTTTAGATTTATTAGAAATAGAACGAACTTACCCTGAAATTCATACGAATAGACAACATAATGCGGCAAAAATGATTCATCAGTTCCGAAATCGTTTTGATTTTAACGAACAAAGAGGATTAATCAAAGAAGAACCAAGAGATGGCATTTATGACAGCATTGCCAATACGATTCTGACGACTATTACTTTTTATACACCTCAAAATATGATTAGAGGAAATGGTCAAATTTATGAGGCCAGTTTTAAAGAATCCATTTGGAATCAAATCTACCCTTATTTTACACAAGAAGGAATCGCTGAATTTGAGCAATTAATTATTCCTATTTTAAGAGACTAACTTTTTGCATGTCATTCGTAAAATGACAATCAATATAAAACTGTGAGAATGACCAATCTAATCTGGCTTAAAGGAGGTGCATGTAGTGGAAACACAATGTCCTTCCTAAATGCAGAACAACCTTCTGTGATAGAGCTAGTAACTGATTTTGGCATTCGTATTTTATACCACCCTACGATGGGAATGGAAATTGGCGAGCAAGTCAATGAAGTCTTAAACGATGCCCTTTCTGGTGCAACTCCCCTAGATATTTTTGTTTTTGAAGGTTCCGTTATTCAAGGGTCTAATGGTACGGGTAATATGAATTTTTACGCTGGCCGACCAATGAAAGATTGGGTATCTGATTTAGCTAAAGTGGCTAATTATGTAGTTGCTATCGGCGATTGTGCCACTTGGGGCGGTATTATGGCAGTTGCCCCCAACCCTACCGAGTCCATCGGGATGCAATTCAAAAAAGGAGAAAAAGGAGGCTATCTAGGCAAAGATTTTCTCACGAAAAGTGGTTTTCCCATTATCAATATTCCTGGTTGTCCAGCTCACCCAGATTGGATGACCCAAATTCTAGTCGCTATTGCTACTGGACGGATGGACGAAATGTTATTAGATAATTTCAATCGCCCTAAAACTTTCTTTACCGATTTTGTGCAAACAGGTTGTACGAATGCCACTAGTTTTGCCGAGACTATTAAAGGTGATTTTGGTAAAAGAGGCGGTTGTTTATTTTATGAAGTAG
>CALFWI010000257.1 GCA_937928615.1 uncultured Saprospiraceae bacterium
CCTTTTATTTGAGCGAAGGTCGTTAAGTTATAAGTAAAAATTAGAATAAGTATCGTAAATAATCTGGATTTCATCTTGTAATATTTTTTTTCAAAAAATAATATTACAAAGAAATGAGGAGACTACAAATTAATTTATTGGTCATTCCAGCGTTTATTTTAATCGAGTCAAAGCCTCCTGCGCACGAACAAATTCAGGATTAAAATTTAAAGCTGTCTGATAATCTTTTTTAGCACCAGCAATATTACCTTCCATTTCTAAGACTAAGCCTCGATAATAATAGGCGATAATATAAGTAGGCGATGTCTCAACCGCCATGTTAAAATGTTCTTTTGCTTGAACTAAAGAATCCATTTCTAAATAAATAATGCCTGTATTAAATAGGGATTCTGAGTAATCAGGGTCAATCGAATTAATTTGTCGGTAAGCTTCAATGGCACCTTGTCTATCATCAGAAAAATGTAAAAATTCTGCTTTGGCGTGTAGGGCAGTGATGTTATTAGGTGCTACTTTAACGGCATTCTCAAAATAATACTTGGCAAGCTTGCCCCCTTTTTCGGCATGTAATTGCCCCAAATTAATCCAAGCATCCACCAAATCAGGATTGTTTTCCACAGCAGTTTGAAAACTGCCCATTGCTCGGTCAATATCCCCTTGTTCTTTAAAGTTTAAACCAAGCATAAAATAAGCCTCTGCATTTAATCGCTCCAATTTCAAAACTTCATTAATGGTATTTATAGACTTATCGTATTGTTTTAAAATTAGTTGAAACTCAGATAGTTTTAAGAGTGTCGGAATTCTTGTTGGATACAAAGTCGCTGCTTTCAGCATGGTATTAATCGCAGGATAAGATTGATAATAATCTAGATAAACATCTGCCAATAAATGCAAATAGTCAACATTGGTAGAATCAAAACTCAATGCTTTTTGCAAATCGTTAATCGCCTCATCATAGCCTTCATTTTGATAAAACATATCCGCACGCTTAGCATACAAACTTGGGTCGTTTGGATTATCAGCAATAGCAATGCTTAAGCCATCAATGGCTGGATTACCTGTAGTGGGTAGGTTAATGGTTGCTGTAGTTACTTGATTCGTTGTCGTGTTATCTTGACAACTGATAAAAAGGAAAACGATAATTATGTATAGAAAGAAGAGTCGGTTCATTATAATGGATTAAACAGATTATATTTGATTTGCCACGTATTTATTACAGCTACAGATGTTAGATATTTATTGAAACGTTTTACTTGAAATTACTATTATTATGGTTTTATCTTTGCTCTCTTTTCTCTATTCTCTTTTCTGAATGCTTATTCAAAGTTATCAATAAAACGCCCGAAATGACAAATAAAGTACCTAATATCTGTAAAGGATATAAACGCTCTCCTAGAAAAAAATAAGCCAATACAATCGTAGAAACAGGGCCGATAGCGCCAATAATAGACGAATTATTAGCACCAATAATACGGATGCCTTCCGCAATCATAAAAGTAGGAACGACGGTTGCAAAAATTGCCATAAACAAAACAATACCATAAATTTCTAGCGGATATTTTAATAGATCAAATCCATTGGCAATCGTATTATGTAATAAAACAGCGGTAGCTGCGGCAATCATAGAATAAGAAGTAAATCGACGCGTGCCAATTCTTGGTAATAATTGTCCACTTCCTACTAAAAAAATAGCATAAGTCAAAGCGGCAAAAAAGACAAAAAATGCCCCTAATAATGGATTGCTATTCCCTACAGTAGAAATTTTACCAGAAAAAATAATAGCGACACCAATATAGGAAAGCGCCAAAGCGATGTATTGAATCTTAGAAATTTTTTGTTTAAAAGCAATGGCAGAAATGAGTAAAACCAAAGTGGGATAAATGTATAAAACCATACGTTCTAGGCTGGCAGAAATATATTGGAGGCCAATAAAATCTAAGTAACTCGCACAGTAAAAACCCGACATACCAATCGCCGCCATTTTTAACCAATCGGCACGCACTATTGGCAAGTCTGTCGCTTCATTCTTTTTAAATAATAGAATACCAATAAAAAAAGGTAAGGAAAAAAGCATCCGTAAGGCTAGCAAAGACAAACTGTCAATTGGATGTTGATAAGCCAATTTAATCAAAATCGCTTTAGTAGAAAAAAGAATCGCACCGATTACGGTAAGAATAGCAGCAAATAAATAACTGTTTCGGAAAGTGTCGCTCATCGCTTAAAGGTAAATTTTTCCTTATCGTAAAACCGTTTTGTTTTAAGCGATTTTACGATTTGCAAGGTAACTCCACAACTCAAGTATCTTTTTAGTAAGATACTTGAGTTATAGATTTTTTCTCGGATAAAATGTCCGAGCTACCTTAACATTAAGCCAGCACTTCTGGTTCCCTCACCATCTCTACAAATCCCTTAATGGCTGCTTTTATATCCGTTGCCTTATCCAACGTTCTAATAAAAGCGCTTCCGATAATCGCGCCGCTACTAAATTGACAAGCAGTCGCATAAGTTGCATGGTCCGAAATACCAAATCCTATCAGTTTAGGATTCTTTAATTGCATATCATTAATGCGATTAAAATAGGTCATTTGTTCGTCAGAAATACCAGATTTGGAACCTGTAATAGAAGAACTAGAAACCATATAAATAAACCCTTTAGTCAAATCATCTATTTGGCGAATGCGGTCTTCACTTGTTTGTGGACTAATTAAAAAACTAATCCGCAAGCCTAATTCCTCAAATAAGGCTTTATATTTTTCTTCAAAAACATAGACGGGTAAATCTGGTAAAATCAAGCCATCTACACCTACTTCTGCACACATTCTAAAGAATCGCTCTTCTCCAAACTGCATCACTTGATTAAAATACCCCATCATAATTAATGGAATCTGCGTCTTTTCTCGAACGGCTTTTACTTGCTTAAATAATAGTTCGACATTCATGCCATTTTTTAAAGCCACCGTACTACTGTCTTGAATGGTCGGTCCATCTGCCATTGGGTCAGAATACGGCATGCCCAATTCAATTAAGTCGACGCCTGCTGCTTCCAAAGTCAAAATAATGTCTTCTGTATCATTTAAATTTGGATGACCTGCCGTGAAATAAACGTTTAGGATATCTTTTTTCTTACTGTTAAAAAGGTTGTCTAATCTATTCATATTGAAAGGTATAGAGGTATAGGTATAGAGGTAAGAGGGTTTTCTTTTACACCTCTGAACCTTTATAACTTTGTACCTATTTATTAAAACGTATAGCCCACTTTCAAAAAGATAGAACGAGGACTAATAGGGAATACGACAAAAGAGGCATTTGGGTTTTGGTTAATAAATTCTTGGGTAGCCGCATTAGAATTACTACCAAATTCGTTAGGACCAAAGAAATTCATTAAACCAGTTGAATTAAAGAGGTTGTTGGCAATCAAGGAAATATTGACTTGTTGATTCAATTGGTAATCAAGACCAGCATTTATGGTAGAAAAACTAGGTAATTGAAAAGTATTGCCTACATTTCCTTCCCGTTCGCCCATATATCTCCAAGTCGCAAAAATATTGAATTTCTTAGCCTTATAATTAGGCGTTATTTCCAGCATCGTTTTTGGATTATGCGGGACAGTGTTACCCGAATAATCAACAATACTATCATCCGTATCTTCAACTGTTTCATTTGCATTATAGACATTAAATCTGGTCGCTTCTGGATTTTGGAAAGTCGCTTTAATATTTATATCAAAATTGTTCGTTAGAGAGACATTACTTTCTATTTCTAAGCCAATCGTCGTCGTTTTATTAAATTGAATCGGTGTAAAAAAGATACCGCCTCCTTGTTGGTCTAAAACAAACTCAGAAAACGCAATATTATCTAATTGACTATAAAAAGCAGTTGTAAATAAGCTAAATTTAGAAGTAACTACTTTCAATCCAAATTCTCCTTGAAAAATATCTTGTACCGTTCCTGCTCTATCAATTGGCACCCCACCAAAATTATTAAAATAATAATTCATTTCTGGCGCTTTATGTCCATTAGACAAACGACCAAATAAAGCCATGTCTTCCGATAATAAATAATTAGCACCCAACGACCAAGATAAATAATCGTAAGAAAAATCAAATGGATCTTGCTGTCCTGCAGTTAAAACCGAATTATTATAAGCCGTCGTTTCATCACCATCTATTCCGCCTGGATTAAAGGTCGGCACCCCTCTATCTTTTGTCCCCTTATGTCCAATATTTTCATAACGTAACCCACCGTCAATATTTAACTTATCACCGACTTGAATATTATCATTTAAAAATAAAGCAAATTGCGAAATTTTAGCATCTCCTCGGTTGTATAATAAACCGCCATAATTAGAAATCCCTGCTCTATCGGACAATTCAATAATTGGGGAGTCTGGATTTTCTAACGTTACATATAAATTCCTTGGCGTGTTTTCATAAGTAGCATAAGCAAAACTAGCCGAAGTAAAGGTTTCTATATCTGAATAAGCAAAATAAGCCCCTCCCGTTATAGAATGATTGGCAACTTGTTTGCTAATGGTCAGTTGTTCCATGAATTCAGTCGCTTCATCTATCTTTTTCCAAGGAGCAATCCCTAAAATAGCGTCATTAGGCAAACTACCTGCAATATATTCAAAAGAAGCAGGTTGTCCTTGGAATGGTCCAAGAATACCAAAATTATTAACGCTTGCAACCACTTCACTACTGTTAGCATCTCGGAATACAATTTGACCTAATGGAATATTTTGAAAAGTTGGGTCAATCCCACTTAATAAATAGGGAAAGAAACCTTCTAAGCCTAAAGGTTGGTTCGCAATCGTTGCATTCCAATCAGCACTTTTATTACTTATTTTAAAATTAGAGCGAATATTCCAGCCATTTACGCCATGCGAAATATCTAATCCAAGTGCCGCATCTTTCGTTTTTACACCATTATCTGTATCGTAATTATACGTTGCGTTGGCATCATTACCTGCTACTCGACCATCAGAAATATTGGTAGATAATTTCGGTAAATTTAAAGCAGTATTATTAAAATCCTGACCGAAAGCAGGTTGTGGGTCTTCCCAATTAGTCGCTGCTAATCCTTGGTAACGATTTACTTTATCATTAAGATATTTACCATAAATTTTGATAAATCCATTTTTTGTTTTTTTAGAAATATTGGCTTTTAATTGACCGCCATTTTCCCAAGTAACATCTGTATTTCTAGCGCCTTGGTCGTAGCGATAGAATCCACCAATATTATAAGTCAAACCATTGTTTCCTAACAAACCACCTAAGTTCAAATCGTATCGAAATAACGGATTATTTTCTCCTTGTAAAGCCCCCGTTACCATCATTTGTCCACCAAACTGTTCCTTACCTGTTTTAGAAATAAAATTAAAAATACCGCCAGGTGCATTGGCACTTGTAATCATAGCAGTTCCACCTCTCACGGCTTCCAATCTTCTAGTAGTCAAATCAACTCGATGAAATAAATTAGGTTCATAATAAGTCGTATGATAATTGGTTACAGGCAAACCATCTTCTTGCAGAGATACGTAATACCAACCAATGTCATCTTCCGCTGAAGCAGAAATACCTCTAGAATAAACCTTTGTAAAAATAGAACCCGCAGAAGCATCCACAAAAGTACCCGTTACTTTGCCTAATAACTCAGCAGTACCTAATGCCGCTGCATTTTGTATATCTTTTTGAGAAAGGGTCGTACTAGCGGTAGAAGTAGTTAATCGAGAAGCTTCATTAAAAGTACCTGTAACGATAACACTTTCTAATTTTAGTGGGTCAGGAGCTAATTGTATATTTAAAGAAGTAGTAGTATTTCCAACCTCAATTAATTGGCGGTTCGTTCGCATACCCAAATAGGAAACCTCCAAATCATAACTACCTGTTTCAGGAACAATCAACTCAAATTGTCCATTATTATTACTCAAAGTACCTAAGGACAAAGCATCAATATATAAACTAGCTCCACTTAAGGTATTCCCATCTCTATCTGTAATTATTCCAGTAATCGTAGTTTGGGCACTTAGAAAGACCGTCAAAAAAAGGAAAGTCAAAAAGGGGAGTAAACGTTTAAAGGTATACTTACTCATAGTATTGGTGTATTTGCTAAATTAATCAATTGAAAACAACAAAGATAGTAGATAAAAGGGGGCGAGGAAATTAGTTAGTTTATTTATTGCTCATTCTAATGTAAAATATTTATTGCTGCCCTAAAATCCGATTCAATATTTTTTGCGTAATTAAATAGGTTGGTTTTACCCCATCTAATCCTAGGCTTCCAGAAGCTAAAGTTTTTCCAGTTTCAAGCGGATTATCCGAAGCATAGTAAGCATACCGCAATATCACATCGGGGTTAATACTATTCCTAATTTTAGAAGCTGCTTGAATGGCTTTTTGATAATTTGCCCCTTCCATTTCTAAGCCAATGGCCTGCCAAGAAGATTTTAGGAAATAACGAAAAACATCTCGGTTTTGCAAAGAAGTACCAAGTACCGTAATCATTGGTCCACCAACTACCTGCAAACCATTTCCTTCAAATTCAGTGACAGAAAAATCATTTTCAAAAGGATAATTATCTGCAATCCCTTCAAAAACATGAGCATTTGGAATCATAATATCTCCTTTACCACCTTTCAAAATACCAGCTTTACCCATGATAGAAATAGAGACAATATCTAAGCGTATTTTTTGGTTGTCAAAATCGTAAGGTTTCAGCAATTCATCCATCGTTTCATAAGCCTGTTCACCAAAGGCATAATCCATGACAATAATAACAGGTTTTTGCTTTTTAATATATTTTTCGTCTAATTGTATTTCGGAGGGTAGTGTTGTAGCTTTTATTTTCTGCGTATCAAAAATCTGAACAGAAATATTCGTGCCACTTGTATCATCTAATTGATACATCCCATTTTTAAGAGCATATTGCTTAATTTTTTCTCGAAGTGGTGCACCACTATTACCGCTCAATTCTCTAGCTAAGTTCTCTAAAGAATTATTTATTTTTTTATGTCCTTTCAACGCACCTTTACCATAAATCGAATTCATAACGCTATGCAAATTAGCGCTAATAATATGGATTGGACGATTTAATAATGCTTTTTCTTGTAGAAATTGTTTGATGTGCTGTGCCCATTGTTCTCCGTAAATATGGTGCCCTATCTTTTCTCTTAATGCAGAAGAAAAAGAAATCTCTCTATCATTTTTTTCATATTCCTCTTGAATGGACAATTGACCCAACCAATAAGTAATATGAAAAATACTATTTACTTTAGGGCTTTTAGCAAATCGTTCACAAGCATCAACTGTATCATTGTAAGTTCGTCCTAATAAAGTGCTTAGATAAGTATAAGCAACATCCTTATTAAAATCTTCCTCTTTTTCTTCTTCTTTCAAGACAATTTCTTCTAGTCTCAACCATTCTCGTTTTTTCTCTCCTCTATGGTTTAAACTATTTTTCCTAATTTTTTCCGACTCAATATACATAAAGGTCAAGTGCGTCAAAATATCATAAATATCACTTCTCCCTCTGGTCATCTCCACAAACATCTGCTCGTCGTCAATTCGATAACAATTTCTTCTTCTTTTTGCTGGAATAATTGGCGCAAAACTAGAATCTTCAAATCCTTCCCTAGAAATCAATCGAACATATCGGCATTCTTCTATCCCTACAGGTAAGCGTTCAAAAATATACAATAATCCATCTAATTCGACTTGTTCAGGGTCGTTGATAGAACCATAAATTTCTGGTTGTAATGCTTGCAAAGCTTCTATCATTGCCTCACCAGAAACCCCTAGCGGCTTATAACTACCTCGAATAAAAAGGTGTCGCATAGCAATATACAAGCGCTGAATAGCTTCTCTCGATTCTTGAGCTCGGGTGCGTTTTAGTTGTTTCATCAATTTATGTTGTCGATTGTCGGTTGTCGGTTTGTCCAAACTGACAACGGATAATTGCTTAATAAAAATAAGTCTGTAGCCAATCCCAAATAGCCACTCTTTCTTTAATTAAATAAAGTAACAACGCAATAGTAAAGAAGAAAATTCCCAATTTCCAATTGCGAATACCTTTTTCTAATTTTTCTCTTCGACTTTTGTATCGATGCCTACCTGAATATGCCATAATAGTATGATGCTGTAGTGCCAAGCACTACTTGGTATTTTGTAATATTATTTATGATGTTCTATTTTCACCAAGCAAAGCTTAGTGCTGCAGAAAATCTTTGCAAAGATAAGAAACCCTACTCTTTCAAAAAGGGTACAATAACCTGACCTTATATTTAATAAATATTTAATGTAAAAATAGTTTTGTCAATACTTGAGTTAAAAATCGCATGATTAGTAAAAATGTTATATTTTTAACCATGAGAAACGGAAAGAAAGTAATACCCCTCTTTATCCGTCAACGAAACTACTAACTGAGTAACCAAAGATTGACGATTTTGAACAGACGTTATCCTACACTATTTTTATTATTTTTGCTAGCCTGGACCAGCCTCCTAGCTCAACAACAACGCCTACCCAAAGAAAAGATTCCAGTAGAAATTGAGTTTTCTGACCAAGGTGGTTATTACGAAGAAGAAGTAATCCTAGAATTACGTTCTCCTGGAGCGGATATTTATTATACGACAGATGGTTCTTTACCGACTGAAAAAACGGAAAAGTATGAATTTCCAATTGTCATACCCAAAACAACCGTTATTCGAGCAAGGGCGTTCAAAGATAAAAAAGAAAGTGAAATCTATGGGCATACTTATTTTTTAGAAGAACCACTCAATAGTTTTCCTACTGTTTCGCTAAGCGTGTCTCCTTGGGTATTATTTGACCCAGAGGTCGGTATATTTATGAATGGACCTGATGCGATTGATTCTATTTGGCGCAAGCCAGGCGCCAATTTTTGGAGTCGCTCTGAAAAAATCATCAATTCTGAAATTTATGAGGCAGATGGTAAATGTGTTTTCCGTAGTACGACGGGTTTTCGATTATTTGGTGGCATGAGTCGTTTGTTCCCCCAAAAATCCTTGGTATTAGTTAGTAGAGATGAATATGGAGAAAAACGTATTAAGCATAAGATTTTTGGTAAAAAACAACCCGCTAAATATAAATTCTTAGTCCTAAGAAATTCGGGAAGTGATTTTGGGAAATCGCATTTTAGAGATGCGTTTATGACAGATTTGGTGAAGCACTGGGATATGGAAATACAAGCAGACCGACCTGCCCATGTTTATATCAATGGTAAGTATTGGGGAATTTATCACATTAGAGAAAAAGTAAATCGCTATTTTCTAGAGTCTCATTGGGGCAACGATAAAGATAGTTTGGATTTAATCGAACATAGATTATCTCGTAAAAGGGGCAGCAAAAAGCATTATCAACGAATGCTAGACTTTCTAGAAGACAATGATTTAAGTCAAGCAAAAAATTATGCCTATATCCAAACACAAATGGATGTAGACAATTTTATGAATTATAAAGTCGCCCAAATTTTTTATGATAATGTAGATGCAGGTGGCAATATTAAGTATTGGCGTCCGCAAACAGAAGACGGCCGTTGGCGTTGGATTTTATATGATACAGATTGGGGTTTTGGTTTACATGACAAAACAGCTTATAAACATAATAGTCTAGATTTTCATACCGAACCAGAAGGGCCTAGTTGGCCGAATCCACCTTGGAGTACTTTCATTTTAAGAAAATTATTGGATAACGAGGAATTTAAGCAAGAGTTCATCAATCGCTTTGCAGACCATATGAACCATTCTTTCCAGCCACAAAGAGTGCTCACTTATATTGAAAAACATTATAGGCAATTAAAACCAGAAATGCCCAAGCACCTTAAACGCTGGCGATTAAGCCAACGGAAATGGGAAGAGCAAGTGGAGATTATGCGGACATTCGGGAAAGAACGACCTCAGTATATGCGCATGCATTTAATGGAAAAATTCAATACGGGAAGAGCGGTGAAATTAAATCTTGCTTGTACAGAAGGAGGTAAAATTCGATTAAATCATAATCTAGAAATCAAGTCTAACAGGCCTTTTAGTGGGGTCTATTTTGAACGAGTACCTGTACATATCGAAGCAGACCCTAAATTAGGATATCAATTTTCTCACTGGGAAGGAATTAATGTAGATAAAGGAACGAGAGAATTAACGATGGCTTTATTAGAAGAGGTTTCTTCCTTAAGGGCTGTTTTTAAGAAAATAGTTAATCCAATTGCTGGACAAATTATGTTCAACGAGATTAGTTGTAATAATAAAAAAACGGGTGATTGGGTAGAAATCTATAATCACTCAGATAAAAATATCAATTTAAAAGATTGGACTTTTGCAGATAATAAAAATAGTTATCGCTTACCTTCAGTCATTTTGGAGTCGAAAGGTTATGTAACAATTTGCCAAGACTCAGCTAAGTTTGCCCAAAAATTTCCGAATCAGACGAATGTTCGAGGTAATCTAGGCTTTGGCTTAAGTAAAAGAAAAGAGAAATTAAGTCTCTATGATAACAAAGGGGCTTCTGTAGATAAATTTTATTACGACTTAATTCCAAGAGATTCCGCCTTTACCTTAAATTTATTATTACCGAATTTGAATAACGGAGATATTGAAAATTGGGAAGCCTTAGTTGGAACAGGTTCGCCAAATAGACCTAATAAATATTATCTAGAAAGTAGAATTCAAGCACAACAAGAAGTTTGGATGCGAGTCGGTGCCGCTGCTGGTGTACTCTTATTATTGTCTTTTATGTTATGGATGAAACGGCGACAAGATTATTTAGAACGAGTTCGCAAGAATTAAAATTAAAAACGATAAAATTGTTTTTAATAGCCATCGTATGAATTGATACGATGGCTATTTTTTTTCTACTTTTGTCAATTTAAAGTTAGCCAATCCAATTTATATTGAGTTACCATCCACTTGTTCAAGTAATCATTACCCTGCTATTTGTTGCATTATTCGCCCAGTTATCCATTGATGTTCCTGTAGGTGAAAGTAGTATTCCAATTACGGGGCAAACCTTCGCAGTCTTATTAAGTGCTTATTGGTTAGGACGAAAAATGGGTACGATAGCCATTCTCACTTATGTCTTACTGGGAGTGCTAGGATTACCCCTATTTGCAGATGGAAAATCAGGTTGGAGTATATTAATGGGTGGCAGTGGTGGTTTTCTAGTAGGGTTTATTGTCGCAGCTTATGTTGTTGGTTACTTAGGAGAAAAGGGATGGCCGTCTAGTTTTATCAAAAGCTTAATAGCTATGACACTAGGAACAGTCATCATCTTATTTTTTGGCATCGGCCGTTTAGCCAATTTATATGGTTTAGAAAAAGGGCTAGCTTACGGCTTTTATCCTTTTTGGAAAGGTGCTATCCTAAAAATCATATTGGGTGCTATTATTTTACCCTTGTATTATCGGTTGAAAAAGTAATGGATTCATCAGGTAATAATTTATCAATACAATCTAAATGTAAAACAGTAGGGCTATCAGCAGAAGCCGTATACATCGGATGAAATTTGACATCAGTTGCCATATCTTTTCCGATATAAGAAGTATTCGTATGAATCAATTGATTATAGCTCTCATCAAATCCTTTGAGCATGACCATAAATTCTCCGTGCATTTCGGCTATCTCCGTCAATGTTTTTCCGAAAAGCGGGCTTCCTTTAATAATCGGATGAACAATTGTCCAATTCAATGGGAACAGAAAAACTTTCCTGCGTTCTAATTTTAAGTTGGCATAATGTCGTTTCATATCCTCCCCTACCGCCTCTAACCAAGTAAAAATTACCGTAGCTTCCAAATCAATAATTTTATGAGAACGGGTGTTGACAATACGAAATTGGAAACAATGTAGCCCTTCTTTATAAGTCGTTAGCAATGCCTTTTTACTAAAAGCAATATGTGAACGAGGTTTAGAAAAGCGAGCAAAAAATAAACCTGTAATTAAGGCAAAAGCGACTAATCCAACGGAAGCACAAAGCGAAGCAACAAAATTAGCAGAAATACCAACTGGATTGATTCCGCCATAACCAACAGTTGTAAAGGTTTGAACACTAAAAAAGAAAGCATACAAAAAATCATTAATAAAATTACCTTTCGGCACACCATTCAACTGTTCCACTCCAATCAATATAAACAAACCTGCAAATAGCGCATTAATCAGTATAAAAAACGTCAAGGAAAATAAAGTAAATCTTGTACTAGACATACCCAATAATAACTGATAGGGCGTCCATGTTTTTTTCCCTTTTCTAATAATATTAAACGACCCGTCTTTATTGATTAGCCGTTCTCCCGCTTCTGTAATTTTAGCCCCAAATCCTAAGTCATTAAAAGGGGTATTTTTAAAGGGTTGTTTAATATTAAAGTCCATAAAAAATAATTTTAAGCATTACAAGATTTTTTGAATGACAGATTTATATAAAAAAGAATAGTTTTGTATTTTCTAATAGTGATTTTAATAAATTTTTAGCCATTGAAGAATATAGCCATTTTCGCATCGGGTACAGGTAGTAACGCTACCAGAATAGTTGAACATTTTAACAACCATCCTACCATTAATGTTGCTTTAATTATTTCTAACAAAAAGACAGCAAAAGTGTTAGATATGGCTAAAAGTAATAGTATTCCTACCTTATTAATCAATAGAACTAGTTTTTATAAAACTGAAAATTTATTAACTGATTTGGCAAGTCATCAGATTGACTTTATTGCTTTAGCTGGTTTTTTATGGCTTATTCCTCCTTACTTAGTAAAGCATTTCCCCAATAAAATGGTCAATATTCATCCTGCTTTATTACCGAAATATGGAGGCAAAGGAATGTATGGACAATATGTCCACCAAGCAGTTCGGGCGAATAACGAATCAATTTCTGGCATCACGCTACATTATGTGAATGAACATTATGATGAAGGAAATATTATTTTTCAAGCAACCTGTCCTGTTACTACTACCGATTCGGTTCAAGACATTGCTAAAAATGTGCTAAAATTAGAACATTATTATTTTCCTAGAATTTTGGAAAGTTTACTAGCTAATTAGTCCTACAGCAATACGAAATAGTTGATAACTGTTAAAAAAATGCTATTTTTAGACGAATCATGTCTTCCCTTTCTTTGTTTTAATTTGATATTATAATTTGGTTTGATATTTGTTGTCTCATTATAAAAATTTATAATGTACCAAGTAGCCTTTATATTCGGTTATTGGTGAATCTATGAGTTACACAAAATAAAACAGGCAATGATGACACGAATTTCCTCCCTACTCCTAGCAATGGTATGTTTCCTCTCTGTATTAACTGCACAAGAAGAACTAAGTTGGAAGAAACACAAGAAACTGGCCGACAAATTATTTGAAGCAACTCAATATGTTGATGCCGCTGCTCATTATGAGGATGCTTGGCAACAACAACCAAAAGAATTAGCACTAATTCATAAAGCAGGGGAGGCTTACTACCTTATTAAGGATTTCAAAAAGACCATCCATACCCTTCAACACGTGAAAGCAGAAAATAAACGCTTTCCACTTGTTGGGTTGAAATATGCTCGGGCTTTAAAGCAGGACGGACAATACGAATTGGCAAAGTCAGAATTCATTTACTTTATCAATGCTTACCAAGGAAATGACAAAGCTATCATTAGTAATATTGTAGCGAATGAGATAGAAGGGTGCGAAAAGGCATTAACGCTAGCTAAAAATAAAACGCCTGCTACCATTCAAGTCAAACATTTAAGTGAAAATATTAACTCACCTTCTATAGAATTTGCGCCTATTCCATATTCTGATGACTTATTATATTATTCATCAACTATGAAAGGAAATCAGGCTTATTTATTCCGTACGCAAAGAAAAAATGGAACTTGGAAAAAATCAGTATTAGCAGAGGGCTTACCTGCCTTTCCGAATAAACATTTCGCAAATGGCTCTTTCGCACCAGATGCTAAAAGATTTTATTTCACCCTTTGTGATAATGGAGATGGATTAAATTCAAAATGCGAAATTTATGTAGTAAAAAGAGAACAATCAAAATGGTCAGCACCCATTCGGTTAAGAGATTACATTAATGTTGTAGACGCTAATACGACAACCCAGCCTTGGATAATTCATCAAAATGGACAAGAAATTCTTTATTTTGCTTCTGACAGAACTGGTGGTTTTGGAGAAATGGATATCTGGTATAGTACTCGAAGTATAGCAAGCGATGATATAGACTTTACTTACCCTATTAATGCAGGAGAAAAAATAAATACCATAGGCGATGAAATCACTCCGTTCTACAGCTTAGCAAATAACACGCTTTATTATAGTTCTAATGGAAAAGTTACTTTAGGTGGTTGGGATATTTTTCAAGCTAAAGGTGCTTTAGACCAATGGACCACTGTAGAAAATTTAGGAACGCCCATTAATTCTAGTGCAGATGATTTTTATTACGTACTAAAACCTTCGGGCAAAGGTGGTTTTTTAGCTTCTAATCGACTTTACGGTGCAGAAAAAATTTCTACCCAACATGAAGACATTTTTGAATTTGGCGTTATAGAAAAATCCAATAACCTCTATGCCTTAGGGCAAGTAATGGATAAAGAAACGATGGCACCAATTAGCGATGTGCGCATTTCTCTTTATGAAATAACTGGTAGCAAAGCAAAATTGTTATCCTCTAAAAAAATTGCGCAGCCTAATTATCGTTTTCAGATTTTACCAGATAAAAAACTAAGATTGGTTACTGAAAAAATGGGCTATCTAAAAAATGTCTATGATTTCGATTCTTACAATGCAAATGGCAATATTGATTATACCCATATCTTCTCTTTAGATAAGGCAACAACTAATCAAGCGATGATAACGAATACACCACCAAAAACAACACAAGCAACAACTCCAGATTATACTACAGCTACAGCAAGTATTAATGAAAATATTATCGCTAGCAAGCCAAAGAAAACGGCTGTTAATAGTTCTCCGATTAGAAAACAAAGTTCAACTGCTAGTGCTAGTGTAACTATTAATACACCAAAAATAGCTAAAGAGACGAAGCCATCTGTAGCAGTAAATAATATTGCTGGAACCTATTATAAGGTTCAAGTAGTAGCGGTCAATTACCACGACATTAATCATCCCAGATATAATCAAGTCAAACACATTGGTCAAATTGTAACAGAAAAAGTCCCTAAAATAGGAGTCACTCGTGTGTTAATTGCAGACTTAAAAAATAAAAAAGCAGCTGAAAAGATAAAACAACAAGTCGTTCAATATGGCTTCGCAGACGCCTTTGTTGTAAAATACAAGGATGGTCAACGAATTGGACGAGTTTGGTAAATTAGGGTCATTTTACAATTCAAGCGTTTTATCTGTAGCACATTAACGAGTTTATATGCTTACACAAAACGCTTGAGTTAGTAAATTTTTTAGTAGTATTTGTCCTTTTCTTTAGTTTTTCTTTTCAAAGAAAAATATTTTTTTTGTCACATTTTTTATTTAAAAATAAAAATTACGATTCTTTTTCTGTTGTTTTTATAGCAATTAATTTTTTAAGATAATTTATAAAATAATTTTAGTCAAATAAATACACATTTAAAAAATACAAATTTAGTCATTCCTCCCTCTTTTACTTCTTCTAATTCAATTTATAATTCCGTCACATTAATTTACTTCAAAAGCTTGAAATTTCATTTTAGCTATTTCTTTTAACAAAAAGGACGTATATATTTGTAGTGTGACACAGAGAAACCCTTCTTTTTTAAATTACTCCTTCTCCAATCCCCTTATTATTATTATTGATTTACTATCTTGCTACCTCCTTTACTAATAGCAACAGATTATCCTCCCAACATACTTAAAAATTAAAAATAAATTTAGAACACCTAGTGTATAAAATGGTCTAGAAAAAATGCATTCTAGCCAGCGTTCAATTTGGATTGATTGAACTTAAATTATTATTATTTAACAATTTAAAATGTTGTGTTTATGAAAAAGGTTACATTATTGGTCGCACTTTTTTTTGGTTTAAGTAGCGTGTATGCGCAGGTAAAAGAAGCCAAAAGATTTATGAGTCAAGGACAAAACAATGCCCTAGTGGTAAGTTTACAAAAATCAGATAAAGATGAGGTGGAAAAAGAATGGATGAAAATCGTAAAAGAATTTGGAGGAAAAACAAAGAAAATCGCTAAAACTGGCGAGATATTTACAGATAACGCCAATATTCCAGCAATGAGCCGCAATACAGTTGATGTATACGCCTTGATTGAAGAAAGAGGCCCTGATGCAGAATTAGTCGTTTGGTTTGACTTAGGGGGTGCATTTTTAGCATCTGATATGCATACTACTCGATTCCCGTATGCAGAGAAATTATTAGGAGATATGTCTCTAAAAGTTTCAGAGGCAGCGATGGAAGAAGAGTTATTAAAGCAAGAAGGTCAATTAAAGAAATTAGCGGATAAGTTGAATGAATTGCGTACACAGAAAGGAGAAATCACGAATGAAATCATGAAATACGTAGATAAGATTACAGAAGCTAAAAACAAAATCGAAGCGGTAGACGCTCAATTTAAATCTACCCAACAAACTTTTTCTGCCCAAGAAAAGTCTGTAGAGAATGCAAAAAATAGATTAAGAACGTATAGAGACGTAGCGAATAAGTAATTATTCATCCCAGTAGTTTAACACAATATTTTCAAAGAGAAAGACAAAAGGGTATCCCCTCTGCGCTTTTTTGTCTTTACTCTTTTCACAAGTATAGCTTAGTTTTTACCACATAGTTCATTCTCCCCTTTCTTAAAAGGATTTCATTTAGGTTTTTAGCAATTGTTTTCTATAAACGACAAGTCAATACTTATCGTCTATAAGAAGCACTAGGTTAATTGTAACCTAATTCAATCCACAACATGGCCCTGAAGTGTCTTTACATTTCAGGGACTTTTTTATTGGAATTAAGTCAAAACATAAAGAATACTCGGTTTATATTAACTTTGGGTGTATTATTCATATCTAAAAATAAAGTAAGTCTTGGTTCAATCTTTTAATCTTTTAATTTCTTTGTGCTCTTAGGATGTTTACAGGGGTTGCTACTAGGTTTTGTATTACTTTTCAATAAAAAATTTCGAGCAAAATCTAAACAATTCTATCCTTTTGGAACAGGTCCTAGAATGTGTATTGGTAGTCATTTTGCATTAGCTGAAATGGCCTTTTTAATCCATGCTTTATTTGAAAAATTTGACCTAACCGCTACAGGGCAAAAACCGACAATGAAGCCTATGTCTGTTTTAAGGCCTGATAAAATATTGGTGAATATAAGTAAGCGTAAACAGTAAATTTATCAAAGCTTATCCTAAAATAGAAAATCGGTACCGAAATGAATTCGATACCGATTTTTTCCTTAAAAGGAAGGAGGTAATAAAATCGACTAAGCTCGATCTACGTCTATCACACCCAAAGCCTTAACTAAAAAAGTCAAAGAAAAAGGAAGTGCTAACCAAAACCATTCGTTCATCCAGATTAACATTGCAATCATTACCAAAGTAGAGACGACAAAAAGTCCCCAATATTTTCCAGTTTCTGCTGCTGCAGCCATAATATTAAAATTTTAGGTATTTAAAATTAAGCAACTCAAAAGTGCCTAAATTTTTATTAGTTATATTAAGCCGCAAAATTATAACTTATTTCATTAAGTCGCTATAATTTAATCCACTTTGCGCCTTTTTTACTAGACTTTACCACCTTATCTACAAATTCCATTCCTCTTACACCATCCGCTACCGTTGGGAAATCCTCAAACATTGGGTCAACCGTTGTGCCATCAATCCTAGCTCTCACACATTTAGCAAAGTTTTTATAAATCGTTGCAAATGCCTCTAAGTAGCCTTCTGGATGTCCTGCTGGTATTCTTGAACTTTGGGAGGATTCTGGATATAAGCCTTCGCCACCTGTTCGCAATATTTGCATGGGCTTATCCAACCACTTTGTAATTAAGGTATTCGGTTCCATTTGATGCCATTCGATGCCCCCTTTTTCTCCGTATACTCGAATATTTAAAGCATTCTCTTCACCTGCAGAAATTTGACTAGCATGTAATACCCCTTTTGCGCCATTATTAAAACGCAATAAGATATTCCCATCATCATCTAATAACCGCCCATCTACAAAAGTGCTCAAATCTGCACATAATTCAGAAATTTCTAAACCTGTAATATATTCCGCTAGATTTTCTGCGTGTGTCCCAATATCACCAATTGCCCCCGCTACCCCAGAACGTTTAGGGTCTGTTCGCCAAGCCGCTTGTTTCTGGTCAGAATCTTCTAATTTTGTAGACAACCAGCCTTGTGGATACTCCACAACGACTTTTCTAATCTTCCCTAAATCTCCGTGCTTGACCATGGCTTTAGCTTGCTTAACCATTGGGTAACCTGTATAATTATGGGTCAGGGCAAAAATCAATCCTGTTTTTTCTACGGTATTTTGCAAAGTTTTAGCTTCCCGCATATTAAAACAAAGTGGCTTATCGCAAATAACATGAAAACCATTGTCCAATGCCATTTTTGCAGGACCATAATGTACGTGATTCGGTGTTACGATAGATACAAAATCCATACGCTCCCCCAAAGGCAATTTTTTTTCTGCTTTAATCATTTCGGCATAACTACCATACACTCGATTGGCAGGTAAATGTAATTCTTCGCCTGATGCCTTTGAGCGTTCTGGATTGCTACTAAATGCCCCACAAACCAATTCTATTTCTCCATCCAAAGCTGCTGCCATACGGTGGACGCCTCCAATAAAAGCACCAATACCTCCACCAATCATTCCCATGCGGATTTTTCGACTCATTTTGATTATATTTTATTTTTTACAATAGGATTTGGTATAAGGGAACTTCAGTTCCTCAAAAAATAGCGAGGAACTGAAGTTCTTCTATACGATAGTCAAAGCTAATTCATTTTTTTTAATTGTAAAAAGAGTAGTGGAAATAAATAAATTTGTAGTGGGAAATAAAGCATACAAAGCGATTCTAAGCAACAATCGCTTTGTATGACAACTTATTTTATCTTAGTAAGAAAGCATTACTATACAATTGTTGCCCAATTTTTATGCTATAAAAATATTGTCCTTTAGCTAATCCTTTTCTAGGACTTACAAAAGGTAAAGTATAAGTACCTGCCGATTGGTAAGCATTAACCAGTGTTGAAACAGGTTGCCCCAATAAATTAAAAACTTGTACATTAACTTGGCTACCTTCTGGCAACTGATAATAAATGGAGATATTTCCACTAGCCCCATACCTTGCTTGATGAACAATTTCGCGTCTAAAAACTTCAGCTATAGGCGTTGTTTGAGCATTACAAGTTAATCCTAGTTCATCCATTCTAGTAAATGATTGCCCCATGACTTCATCCACTACATTAGGATCAACACATAACCAGTTTTCTAATAAAGTCGCATAAATAGACCTAAAGTCAGTGTCGTATTTTAAATTCCCTACTTCATCTACATCTTCCAAGTCTGGTTGTTCTCCTATAAATCCGTTTCCATTGAGCCCCGCTCCAAAAATCATCATGGGTGCAGCAGCGCCATGATCAGTTCCAGTCGAACCATTCTCTTCAATACGTCGACCAAATTCTGAAAGGGTAACAGCTAATACATCTTGGTCACGTCCACCTTTATTCAAATCATTATAAAAATCGGCTATTGCGGTTGATAATTCAGACATCAAGGCAGGATGATTGTTTAATTGATTGGCATGTGTATCAAAACCATCAATGGATACCATGTATAATTTTGTCCCTAAATTTCCTTTAATGAGGCGTGCGACTGTCGCTAGTTGTTCCCCCAAATCACCTGAATATGCTACTTCATTTCTAGCAGCTTTATATGTTTCTGAAAGAATACCTGCGTAGAAAAAAGTATTATTGGCAACAGAACGTACAAAACCAACTTGTTCACCATAATAGCATGCTGGCAAGTTCGCTGTACTAAATAATTGACCCGTTTCTGCAATCTCCGCAATCTCTTCTGGATTTTGTACAGAAATCGCTAAGTTTGTCATCTCTTTATTATTAAAAGCAACATTAGCCGACCCTCCAATTTGAATAGCTGGTGGAATCGTTGGTGGATTATCTAAAAAATCTGGAAATTGATTTTCTATCAAACGACCATACCACCCCGAACCATCAAAGGTTAAATCATCTTGCGCAGAGGCCCATAAATCACTTGAGCGAAAATGAGATAAACTTTGGTCAGGGTAGCCCACACTATGTAAAACTTTCATTGCGCCCTCCTGCCAAAAGGGCGTTAGTGGATTTAGGGTTTTAGGGATGCCAATAGCATCATTTATTTTAGTAATTTCACTTTCTTTCAACCCAATATTTGGTCGAAGATTTCGATAGGTACTATAATCGTATAGTGGGACAATCGTATTCAACCCATCATTTCCTCCTTTTAAACGAATGAGTACCAAAATCCTATCTGTTTCTGAATTACTTAGAGCTTGGCTTAATGGAGAAGTTACAGCCGCAGATAAAGGCAAATTCCCCAACAACATGGACATACCTCCTGCGACGCCCATATTTCTAATAAAATTTCTTCTACTCCAACGATTATGGTCTAATTGATGTGCTTGGCCATCAGCTAACGTACTGCCGTGACGCATTTTTTTAGAGGGATTTTTTGTATTATTATTATCACGCATGGTGGTATTTTTTAGTTTTTAGTAGTTCAGGCAGCTTACCTAAGAAGTATTTGAAGCGTACTCAGACGAGCGGTCTAAGCTACAGCTAGCATTACAATAATTGAAATTCAGGAATCTTTATCAAATATTGCAGCAATGAAGTCATTTGCCAAGGAATCGTTCCCCAATTCAAATTCCAACTACCATCCTCAAAATAATTACTAGGAATATCTACTTTAAAAGCTTCCGTCGCTCTTTCGTATATTTCGGGTGTATGTAGTCCATTCGGCAAAAAATAATCAATTACTTTTTGAGTAACTAAAGCAGGGTCATTCGTACTTGCGCTTCCTGTCAAAGCAATAGCTAAATTCGTCAATCTATCTGGTTGTTTATCCATTACCCCATAAACCGTCCAACCTAGGGTACGCCACCGACCTGTAATTCTAGCCGTGTCAATCCAAGTACGATTGCCTCGCCACCCTGCCACGTCAACTGGTGTTGCCAATTCTTGTCCTAACATACCTGTGAAATAGTTTAAACTACCTAATACCTCATCATCAATTAAATCAAAATCAACTTCCTTATAAAAATTTAAAAATAACTCATAAGGGCTTTTGACTTGTACCCCAATATTTTTTTCGTCAAAGAAATGCTCGCTTTTAAATAATTGCTTTAAAACAGGTGCAATTTCCCAATCATTGTTTTTGAACGTTTCTGCTAATTGCTTGATGATGACTTCATTTGGCTGTGGATTAACAAATGCCGTATATATTTTTTGACAAATAAATTGGGCAATTTGGTCTTTCCTTTGCGTAAACAAAAGCTCGGTTACCTCGTCATAGCCCCAATTTCCAGTTTGCCCAAAAATTGTCTTTTCTCCTTTATCTGCATAAGCGTCTACAAATTCTACTGGATGCCCCCATGTTTCTAAATGATTCCAACCAGTTAAAGCTCTTGCTGTCTCTTCTATATCTTTTTGGGTATACCCATTATCTCTACCTAAAGTAAATAATTCATATAATTCCCTAGCATAATTTTCGTTTGGTTCGTATTTCGTACTTTCTATACCATTTAGGAATAAGAGCATAGCACTATTTTTTCCCATTTCGTGGACAAAATCCTTGAAATTTCCAAAAGCCATGGTCTGTAATAACTGATGATAATCGTATAAATACCGAGGAAAGTAATGCGTCTCCAATTGAGTAACAAAATGATTATGCCAGAATAAGACTAATTTACCTCTTGTATCATGCTGGCGCATGTCCCTAATCCAAGTTCTTAACCAGCCATAGATGGCATCGTTAATTAAATTTTCTCGTTCTTCGTCACTAGTAGCTACTGCTTCAAATTTTGGAAAGTCCCAAGCATACCATGTCGGTCTATATGGAAGAATAGCCGTCATAGCTCCATCAATTAGTTCATCAACCAACTGCTCTGGTCTTTTATTTTTAGCAGCGATTATGTCTGATAAGGCAGCTCCATAGCTTAATCTGCGATAAAGGTGTTTGATTCGTTGTTCATTCCAAGGTTGGTCTGTCGATGAAACATACTTATCCAATGATTCAACCGCACAGGTAGGATTATTCATATGATAGGGTTTTGATAAAAAATAGGGGAAGGTAGTCTTTAGTTTACTGCAAAAATGATGCTTATTTATAATCTTACTAACGATGGTTATCTGAATTCTATTGGCAACACCTACCTTTCAATGAAAAAATGACTGCTAACTGGCAATCAATTTCTTTTTGCTAAAACAATTTTAGTAGATTTCAGCTTTGTTTTTAATCGAACTAGTATTTTTATCCTAATTTTAGAAGATATTTTTCATGCTCAACTAATTAACATGCAATTAACCAATCATATTCATCCAACACCAGAACAATTTAAAGCCTTAGTTGCCAATTATCCAAAAGATACCCCTGTCGTTATGATTAACATTCTCCGTTATAAAGACAAAACAGGAAATGGGGGCGAAACTGGTGAAATGGCTTATGCTAGATATGGTCAAAACGTACTGCCTTTTATGAAAAAAGTAGGGGCAAGGTTATTATGGAGAGGTGATGTTAATGCGACGGTCATCGGCGATACTGACGGACAACCACAAGTGGTCTTATTAGTAGAATACCCTTCTATTCAAAAATTTATCGACATGACTACAGACCCAGCTTACATAAAAATTGCCAAAGACCGTACTTTAGGTTTAGAGTATGGCGGCTTGATGGCTTCTACTACTGTTTATGGTGGGCTAAAAGGGTAGTGAGAAAATGAGATTAATCTCACCAACTTATAAACTCATCCTTTCAATAATTTTTTCTTAACAAAACGACAAAATCAACTATTATGAAAGTATTTGTACTAATTACAGCGGTCATTGAATTGCTAGCAGGATTGGTCTTCTTTTTCGCCCCTCATTTAATTCCAGATTTTGCTAATGCCAATCCACTTTCGACCACGCTTGCCAAAATGTATGGTGGAGCAGCCATTGGCTTAGGGTTATTTGCTTTACAAGTTTGGCGGCATATGCGGAGTCAAGTAATGCAACAAGCTTTTTTAAAGGCCTTTCTACTTTTCCATTTTGGCGTTGCAGCAGCAGGGTATTTTGGATATAGTAATGGTGCATTTAAAGACCTTTCCACTTGTATCTTGCACTTGATTTTAGGTTTGGTGACGGCTTACTTTTTGTTCGCAACTCGAAAAAATGCAACCGAAACAACTTAGTACAATAAAAGATTGTCAGTTATCGGTTGTCGGTTTGTACGTTAAACTGACAACCCACAACCGATAACTGACAATCGATAACCGATAACCGACAACCGACATGAATTGGAAAAAAATAGGCGAAAAAATCGCTTTTAAAGGCTGGCGAGGCATTTTACAAAAGACCTTTGAATTACCCAATAGAAAAGAAGCTACTTTTGATGTCGTTCAAATGGAAGACTTCGTAACAATTATAGCTTTTACAAAACATAAAGAAGCTATTTTAATTCGCCAATATCGACCAGGTCCAGAAATGGTTTTAACCTCTTTCCCCGAAGGAGGAATTGAAAAAGGAGAAGCGCCTAAACTAGCCGCCGCAAGAGAACTATTAGAAGAAACAGGCTATCAAGCTAGCGAATTTATCCTACTTAAAAAATTTCGGTCAGCTTATAATACGCAGACACAAATTTGCCTACTAGCATTGGATTGTGAAAAAGTAGCTACACAAAAACTAGATACCACTGAATTCATAGATATTTTCTTGCTGCCCATCGAAAAATTCCGTTCCCTTTTAACTAATTCCGAAGATGATTCGTTTCATAATGTAGCTGCTGGTTATTTAGCACTAGATTATATGGAGTGGTTATAAACACTTTTTAAATTTGAAAAGTATTTGTATTTTTACTCTAATCATATTTTTCTTTTAGAAGAAAAATAAAGTATACCGTTTATCAGCAATTCTCCTAAAACATCTAATTGATTCTTTACAAATGAGTGATGCTAATTATTATGAAAGAGCTAGAGAAAAAGTAGAAGAAAAGAAAAAATTCCACAATCACCTTCGTTCTTACATTATCGTCAATATGATTATGTTATTTACAGGTGTATTTTTTCGGTCTAGAGGCGGCTGGATGATGGTCGCATTTTTCTGGGGAATTGGCTTGTTCTCTCATTATGTAAAAGCCTATGGATTTATGGGACTAGGAGAAGATGATGATTGGGAAAATAAAGAAATTGAAAAAGAAGTGAAGCGCATGAAAGCTAGAGCTAAATATAGAGACGACCGCAATCCGCCTCATGATAAAAAACAAGAAGAAGATATGGATTTTGATATGGACGAGTATTTAGATTTAGACCAACCTCAACCGATGCCTCGCAAAAAATATGATGAAAATGATTTGGTTTAGTAGTAGATCATAAACCGTATATCCGTTTACCGTGAACCGAATAATTAGCATTTACTCGTCGTATAAAATACTTTGCTTAAAATCTTTCGCTAACAACAATTGAATATTATTTAAGACAATTTCTCCCATCGTTTTACATTCTAAAAAAGATTTGGCTTTATGATGATAAGACAATTCCTTTTTTAGTTGATTCACTTTTCTACTATCAGAAATCGTATCTTTCACCATAATCCTTAATAAATGATTGATACGTTGTCTAGACCTTTTGACCCTTGCCGCAATCATGCTTCGTTCTTCTAATTGATACTGAGTCACCGTTGGCTTACTCATATGTCCTACACCTAGGAAAATAATGGGATTATTTTCTTTAAAATATTGGGGCAAATAAAAACTTTTTCGGCCCTCATAAGATTGTTGGTCAAAATCAATAGCTCGGATTCTAAATTGGGACCCTTCTATATCTGGTGTAATATCTACTACAAAATTATAGGCACGCATATCTCCTAATAAGCGTACAAAACACCGTTCATTAAATTTAATAAATTCCTTGGCAATCCGAATTCGATTAAAAGGCGTATCGTCCAGATTATTTTCAATAAAACTATCTCCAGGAATACCAGCGACATGTTCTTCTATCAGTGTATTTTTATCTACCAAATAAGTAATTCTATTAGGAGATAATAAATCCTCTAATTCTAATCCGTACAATCGAGACGAATCTGCTTTTTTAACATAAAAATGGTCGTAATTATCGTTCAATCTATTGATAATCCGAACTCGAAAAGGTTTAGTATTTCCGAAAGTACAATAATCAATTCTAGCAACAGACAGATGTTCTAATACCTCAAAATCTCCGTCCGTCTTTAAGAGCGCATAAATTTTAGTTAAGGCAGTATCTAATTCTATTCTATCGGATTCTTCGTAATAAACAGTCTCCCATAACGTGTCATTCCCTTCCGCATCTAATAAAGAAACAGAAATGCTACTCCGCAACAAATCATCATATTGGATAGGCAATTGCGTATCTCGATTATACCGTTGTAAATAAGTCCGAAAAGGCTCATTAATCTTAAAAGGTATTTTCTTTTTAGAAGGAACATCACCTTTCATAAGCTATTTTTAAAGTATGAAATTATCTGCTTAATTTTGAAGACTCAATTTAGGTTAATTTTTATTACCACCACATAAATTTGATTTAAAAAATGATACAAAATCAATCGACTGCATTAACAACTGCTTTTATAACGGAAATCAAAAGACGCCTTTTTGAAGAAAGTATGGTTCGCTTAAAGAAATGTCTAGCTGAATTAACCGAAGCACAAATTTGGTATCGACCCAATAAATCATCTAATAGTGTCGGTAATTTAGTACTGCATCTTCATGGAAATGTTCGCCAATGGGTAGTGGCTGGTCTAGGAAAAAACAAAGATGTTCGAGAACGACAATTAGAATTTGACGAACAAGGTCCTGTTTCTACTAAAAAAATGTTAGCAGATATGAACCAGTTAATGGTAGAAGTTAATGCCATTTTGGATAAGACTACTTCGGCTGATTTATTAGAAGTTAGAAATGTGCAGGGGTTTCAAGAATCTGGATTGAGTATTTTGGTACATATTACGGAACATTTTTCTTATCATGTTGGGCAGATGACTTATATCGTAAAAATGTTAAAAGATAAGGATATGGGGTATTATGATGAGCATGATTTGGAGGCTAAATAGCTGATGCAGTTAGTTATTGGCATCACGGATGCGTTTTATATCTTAGATAGAGAATGATTAGAGTTGATAAAGGATGTATTATTTACACTGATAAATTGCTATTTTATCTACTAAAGCAATGTACAATAAGTCACCATTGATAGTAATCATTTTTATGGTTTC
>CALFWI010000258.1 GCA_937928615.1 uncultured Saprospiraceae bacterium
TCGCCCATTCAGGGCTAAACTAGGAATATTTACTTGCCATAGGGCTTGCGCCCTATGTTATAAGATTCTTTTGCTCTAGCTATTTATGCTTCTGAGCATAAGCCATCCCAGCCTTTGGGGTTATTAGTTGAGTAGCCACAATTTTCTGTCGAATTAACAGTCACAAGATTACGTCGCAAGACATGAATTTGGCGGTTACGTATGACTCAAACACTATTCTCGGTCAGCCTGTTAGGCTTCTAGCTTGAGTAGTCATAGACAAGTATAGTAATAAAAGGGGACGCACCTCAAAGTGTAACACAACTCAGAGAGTTGTGTTACAAATGCTACCGAAAGTAACACAACTCTCTGAGTTGTGCCATTTTTTTCAACGTTGCTAAATAATTATGCGACATTTTGAGATGCACCCTTAAAAAGAGATGGCGTATAGTTGTCTCCTTTTTTATTATCTTGTGCCTATAAAATAACGCACTCCATCATGCAACAACAATTCTCCAATTTCAAAGAATTTTTCCGTTCTATTCAAATACTTCACGGTGCTATGTTTATGGGCGTCGTTGTAATGTTAATTATGCTCAAATTTGTACTGGGTATTGAAGACCGTTCGGAAGGGGATTATTTATTTGCAATGGTCGGTATTGGCTTGGCTATGTCCAGTCTTGTTTTTGGCAATATCATTTATACTAAAAAAATAGAAGCCATCAAAAAGGAGCAATTGCCTGTAATGGACCGATTAACACAATATAGAGAAGCATTTATTTTGAATCTCGCCCTCTTAGAAGGCCCTGCTTTAACCTGCCTCATTTTGCATTTCTTAAATGGTGACCCACTTTTATTTTATGCCTGTCTTTTTATGATTGTTATGTTGGCGATGGCTCGTCCTACCGAGGAGAAAATAATACAGGAATTGGGTATACGTCCAACGGATATTCAATAATGGCTAAATTTAAAGGTTTCTACTTTTTGGAATTATTCGTATTTGTAAATGGATTCGTATGCCAAACTTTAACTGTCCAAAATGATGCAACTATACACTAAAAGCGTCAAGTATGAGCTATCTCCGTAGCTTCCCTATTAGAATGATTATTTTTTTGGCAGGGTTGCATCTCGGTAATTTTAAATTTATAAAACATCCGTAACGCCCCTCATCCATGTTATAATTTACCAATAAGCGTTTATTTTATCCTATTCGACTTTGGTGTACAAGGGAAACAGTTGAAAAAACTGATGATTAATAGGTAAGGAATGGTAAAAAAATAAATCCCTACTTAAAACAAGTAGGGACTTACCAAAAATAAAAAAAACATTACGTCTTTAAGGAGGCGTCAATCAATATTAATAAAATTGATGCATTCGTGTTTATTCTAAAATTTTTCGTAGGGAGAGCCCTCCAAAACTTTCAAATTTTTGGAGGTCTAAACCATTTAGAATAAAGTCTATTATTTAAATTATTTATCCTTGTTTATTTCTAGAGTAGTAGGCAAACAAATTACCTGAGGACAACCAACCCCGATTAAGAAATCTTCTATTTCTCCAGAATTAGCTGGGCCATAAGGTGTCAACCCATCTGTATTACTCAGTCGCAATCTGACACCTAATAAACTACCTGTTTTCGCATTCGGTGGAACTGTAATAGATAAAAAAGAAGGGAAGCTCGTGGTTCCATCATCCACATTAGCCACTATTTCATTAGGCCCATCAAATTTTCCATCCCCATCCCAATCTATCCATGCTTCCAGATAAGCCGTACTTCCTGTTCCATTAGTTATAGTTAATGGTAATCTGATTGTATTTCCTGGGAATATATTTAAAGAAGGATGTATAGTTATGCCATCTTCATCGGCGCCATCCCCAAACGCATCATTATCTGGTTGCCCATCTGTTTCTGCATCTACAGCTACGCCTAAGAATAAATCATCTACAATGACATGACTAGGTCCATTATTAGATAATAGCGTCTCATAATCATCCGCAGCCGTTCCATTATTTGGGTCTGGCAAATCACCTAAATCTAACGGACAAATATCCGTTGCTACTGGAGTCGCAGCAGAAATAGCGGGACAAAGTGTGCCTACGCTGGTAGCTTTTACCAGAAAATTTCCTCCTGAAGTTGGTATAAAAACATTACTAAAACTATTGAATACTAAAATTTCTGTACCTGTTGATACCTCATACCAAGTATAGGTGTCCCAGCCAGCATCCGCCGTTAAAGTCGGCGGTAATAATGGATTGTAGCAATAAATTGTATCTGCTATTACATTGATAGCATTAGTAGAATAGTGCTTAACTGGAAATGGTAACACTTCCTGACAATTGCCCTCAGTGTAGGTTACCGTTGCTTCAAAAGTAACATCTCCTGTTAGACCACATGCATTTACTCTAAAATCTGTTGGATTGTCAATTAATCCTGCAGGTGTCCAAGCAATGGTCATTCCAGCAGTTGCATCATTTGGCACAATCACTTCCAAGGTCAGACATTCCTCTCCGCAAACTACGGTATCTCCTTCTATTTCAATTGGAGGGGTGCCTGATTGCCAAATTTCTATTATTTCTTCTACGGCACAATCTCCTGTACCTGTGGTAAAGGTCACTGGCCAAGGTGCCTCAATGCCAACGCCTGCAGGAATACATATCGTCGCAATGTTTCCTGCAACGGTAACAGGTGCTGTTCCTTGATAAGGAAGGCCGGTCCCTTCTAACCTAAACTCCGAAGTTGCCCAGTTTCTGTTAACTGAATTAGAAGAAAATCTAAAATATTGAGCAGTGACTGGTGTAGCCAATATATTTTCTTGGATAGTTGCGGTTGACGGAACAAATAAACCCGTTTCTGCAAGTGTCCAATTAATTCCATCTAATGAATATTCTAGTTTCATAGTTGTACCGCCATATACATGAATGACATTCCCCCAGCCTGTTACATCTCCTCCTCCAAGATAGAATCTGTCAACTTTTACTAGCGTAGGGTAACTTGCCACGATATAGCCGTCATCATAGGTTGCTGATTGCTCTGCAATTAATAGATTATTATCGCCATTACCGATGCTGTCATCTGTTAAGTCTTCATAAGTAATGAAGGCAGCAGGAGGACCGCCATTAGGATAAGTATATTTATTTGCCCCGTTCCAATCTAAAGAAGCAATATATTCTACACCCGTCGCACCTTGTATTGAATCTGAGAAAACAGTTACATAGTCACAAATCTCAATATCTATACAACTACCAGGACACATGGTCAATGGCTCTTCGTATGCGCTAAGCCCCAAAAATTTGATATTGTTAAAATAAATCTCTGTTCTGTCACAGGTACAATCTGTATCGTAAACCACTTCAAATAAGACAGGGCAAGATCTGTCGGCTGCGATGGTTACTTCACCAGTAATCTGGATAGAAGCCCCATCATTGACACTAAAGGTACTAGCCGTGGTTACCAATAATTCATCAATATTGGCATTTACAGTTTGAGTGCCATCAATATCATGATAAAAATTAATGGTATAAGCTTGGTTGATAGCATCTGGTCCATCATGATTGATGTCATATTCAAAATATAACTTCACACTATCTGAACTCGTTGCACAATCTGTATAAATGGCTAAATTTTCCGCTATAAAAGGAGGGGCTAATTCGACATTAACGGAAGCATTCAAACTATTCTGAACAAAGACACCACAAGTAGTTGGTGGTCCTGGGTCACAAGTAACCATGTCCACAAAACTCTTTACGTCTGTGCCGATTGTAATATCTCCACATTCCGCATTTTTATCCATTACCGCATCAAAATTGATACTCATCGTACCATAAGCACCAATAGCAGGCGCATTAAAGCAGATTTCTTCCTTCGTTCCAATCGTCGTTTTTGTTACATTTTCTGGAACAAAACCAGCTGGGGCAACAAATAGTACCGAACCATCCGTATAGGTCAATTGCTCAGGAATGGTCAAACAAAAGAGCACGCTATCACTCGTTGATTCCTCACTTGTGTTGATAGCGGTAATACCGAAAGTATTATCGTTTCCCTCACAATTAATTATCTCTGGGTCAGAAATCAATAGTAATTGCGCAAAGTCAATAGGGTTAGCACCGTCAATTATTACGCCAGGGCTTTCTACAGTTCCTGTGGTTGTTCTAGTATCTGTACATGGGTCATTTGCGGTGGTCTCGGTTGTCAATTTGGATCCTGATAAAAATTCATCACAAGTAGTTATCGCTTTAAATCTAAAAGCTACTTTATTACTATCTAAGGTGATATTGGCTGCTGTTACTCCTTGCAATCCGTCTGTATTAATTTTAGTACTCCAAATAGCATCATCAGAATAAGCATACGTATTACCTGTTACAATATCTGGGTTGGAACCGATTGTCACCCAATTTAATGGAGCTACTTCTCCTCCAGGATAGGATACCTCCCAAGAACCATCTACTGGAGTGATTCCTGTAGGTAAATCAAATGTTGGTTCAAGATCTAATACCAATAGCTGTTTTACATTTTTCACTCTTACATTAAAAGTGATGGTATCACACAATGCTGGCGTACCTGGCATGTCAAACCATTCTGTTTGTAGACCTACCTCTCCAAAAATATAAGCATAACATACTTCCGAATTATCACAACCGCCCGAACCTCCCAATGCTGCTTTTACCGCTTCTGGTGCACAACCCGAGAAAGTAGAGACGCAAATTTTAGGTAAAGGGTCTAGCGGGTCAGGACAATAGAGTAAAGTAGTCCCTACAAATATTGAATTTTGTTCATTAGCAGCATAGTTGTCAGCGGGGAGTGTAATGGCATAAATCTTATGCTCCCCATCATCTGATATTAATGTTTTGGTGAGTGGGGTTGTCCCTCCTGCATCGGTATATACATTCACTAATTTTACGGCAGCAGGTACTTTTACGGATGCACCGACACCAGTTGCCCCCATAGTAGCGTCCGTATTATGAATACTAATTTCTTGGATTTCTTCGCTGATACTTGGTGAATTTGAGGATAATAAATTAGCACCTAGATTGTTAATAGTCACGGGTGCTTGTGGATTACGATTATCAATCAACAAGAATACTTCGCTTAGTCTATCTGTTTTGTTGGATAAAGAATCTAGGGCTAATTGGTCAAACCAATCACTAGCTTGGACAAAGCCCAATTCATCACAAATCGAATTGGCTTCTTGGCTTTCAGTGGAAAGATTACATATGTATTGATTAAAACCAGTATTGGTACCTCTTGCTTGAATCGTATTCGCATAGGACCAACTATAAAATAAATCGTATTCAGCAATCCCTGTTATATCTTGTGGACAAATCATACACAAATCATAACTTAATTTGATGGTGTCACAATTATCGAATCCAATCCCAAGAGCGGGAACACCTTGCTCTGTTAGATTAAAGAAAACATTTCCTGTAGCCTGGTTAGAATCTACCGCACAAATATTCTCATCATATCCTGTAATGGGGGCACAGAATATATTTTGAGAAGAATCAACAGATACATCATAAGTCACTCCCAATTTATCCACTTGTGCATTGGCACAGTAAGCTAAAGGAGCACGAATTAAACCGTTAACGCTGGTAATATTCATAAATGGGCGATACTCATGCGTAAACCAAGGGTCGCCAACAGGGCCTGGCAAATCATTTACAGTGAAGGTATGTTCTACATTTCCACCACAATCATCTAAAGTCATACGGGTAACCGCATTAATTTCACCAGCGACATCCAAGAAAATTGGACTAAATTCTTTACAGGCTGTACCAAGACTGGTTTCGCAATAAGTATCACTTCCTGCTATTGGATCGTGTTTATAAATAGTTAAATCAGTTCTAATTTTTGCTTCTTGTTGCAAAGTTGTTGCTGTATCTAAAATCGTTTTCGCTGCTCGATATGGATTGATAATAAGCGGCGAAGTCCATTGGATATGAACAGTATCACCTACTTCAAAGTTATAGGCCTGCATCATTTCATCTAAACAGTTACCTGTTCCTAAATGAGCATTATCGCCTCCACAATCTATAATATTGTTATAATTCCAAATATAGAAAGATGGACTGGCATTATCTACCCGATCGTTAGAAGAGTTTTGTGATTTACGATGACCAATACTTTCGTCCCAAGGGGTTGTATTGAAATAATTCCATATAGAGCCATAAGTGTCGTGCAGACCGTCAACTGGGTTTAGACAATTAGACAATGCACTAAAGTCAATATCTGAACGTGTCGTGATTCCTACTTTTGAAAACTGAAATTTATCCAATCGGGCATTATGTGCATCAATGCTTAAAGATAAATCTTCTGATGAAGTAGTTGATTCATCATCTCCAACGAGATACCAACTAAAGGACCACCGTCCTATGTCTTCTAAAGCTGCTTCATCTTTTATGACAAAATAATCATAATGTGTAATTGTATCTCCAGGTATAAATCTAGTTAGGTCGATGGAGCCACCTGCTGCTACTAAGCTTTCTTTTGTGTGTTTAGTACTAGCTGTTTTATCCGTATAGCCAAAATTGACCCGTTGCGAGCTATGAACCCCCTGTTGAACAATACAATCACAGTCTTTACAATTAGGATCTGCCCGAAAAGTCGTTGCTCTACAAGCTTTTAGAATTTCACAACCTCCTACACAATCTGAACAACTAGAAACCACTTGCTGATTTCCTGTAAAATACCCGATGGGAGAACAAAGACAAGTGTCCATGGTAATGGAATATTTATAACAAACATTTAGATCTTCTGAACCCATATTTAGAATAAGGGTAGCACTTTCGTCATTTGCTTTTGTTAAAGTTACCTCTGTATCTGAAATAGGGATATAGGTTGCACCACCATCAATCGACCAACTGGAAGAATTAGCAGTGTATTCTAGATCTTTCATAAAGCGAGGTGGTCCAGAAAAGTCTACCTTTAAAAAATTATTGGCACCACTCGGGCAGTCGTCAATATTCAATTTGGCAAAAGTATAGCAGAACTCCACTTCCAAGGCGGAAGAATCGGTACTAATGGTATCTGTATTATCACTATAAGTACCAAAATCATAACCAAATATCCCTGTACTTCCAAATTCCGCTTCTGTCGGATTAGAAACTGCCGTTGGACCATATAATAGATCAAAGGCATCGGGTACGGGGAAGTCTTTAAAGGCACTGCCACAGTTAAATTTAGCATCTACATAAAATTGTACATCTTGACAATCAATGACCGCACAGTCTTCAGGATTTAACCCGCAAGAAACTTCAATCAAAACCTCAGCAATAATGGAACTTCCTCCTGGCAGGTCATCATAAAAACCATCATTGTCATGGTCGATTAAACCAATCGTTTGGTCTGTATTCGCACGCAAGTCAATATTAATATCATCCCCTTCCCAACTGTAAAAAGTGTTAGGGATAGCTATCCCTCCAACAGTTACGCTGGTCACATCTAAGTTTGGTTTGTTACAAGTTTGAAAGCCAAGCTGGAGGTCTGTATAAACGTTTTGGTCAGTATTGGTGTTTGGATTATTTAACGTAATACTAACTTGTCCAGGGGTACCACAAATTTCAATGCCTTCAGCATTTAATGTAGCAGTAGCAGTAGGTAATAAAGTGCCTGTCGGTCTAATTCGAATGAAAGAATTTTGTCCCGAATCATCACAAATTTCATCATCACAACCAAATTTAGCATTGTATCTGAAAGGTAAATCGGAAGAACTTGGACAAACGTCTGTCTGATAACAGACTTCGATTTCTACCAACTCATTTGTATTAAATTGATTATCCGTAGGACTATTGAAGGAATTGGCTGGAAAGTAAGTACCGTCTATGACTAGAGTCGTAGTCGTCGTTCCAGTATCATACAAAATATCACCAGCAGGGACAGTCATTCCATTGACAGCAATAGATGTTAATTGTAAATCACCATCTAATGCTAAATTTAAAATTTCAAAAGTAAAACTATCAACATAACTGCTTAAGCCATCTTGGGAGATTTCAATAGTCTGGCAATAGGGACTTGATAAAGCATGCAGTGTATCTTCAGCAGGAATTAATGGGCTTAACATATTTAATACAGGCATGTGAATGGCTGAATTATATTCTACCTCTGGGGTATAAGTGCCTTCACAACTATGAGCAACGCCATTGGTATCAATAAAGGTATATTCATAATTAAATTCAATGAATAACATTTTTGTTTTATCGACTTCACAATTTGCTCGAATCCCTATATTGGCAATAACCAAACTATCGCCTGTAATTCCATCTACAAAAAATTCAGGTTTGTTTGGTTTAGGATTTGTGACACTTATAGAAGTATTTCCTAATTGAGTAAACTCCCAACCCGCATATTCAATTCCTGCTGGTAAATCTAATCTTAATTCAAAGCCCAGAATCTGCCCAGGATCACCCGTAAACAGCATAAAAGACAAGGTGTCTGCAGCACCACAAACCGTTAAATCATCTATTTGAGAAAATCCCGCTACATTCCTTAGGTCAATCACCTCTATATCAGGGCAGCTACCTGTTGGCATGAAAGATGGCAACTCAAAATTGGGTTTAACGGACTTGATTCGATTGACTTTCTCTTGTATAAAATAATTTCTTTGCGGTAGGTCGTAGACAATAATTGCTTTCTTTACCCTCCCTTTAATTTGAGTATTAAATTGATGAATAGTTTTTGAAAAAAAGGTTGGTGGGATAAGTGCTTTATCCTTTTCATCATTCATCAAAAATGAATAAAAAATAAATAAAACAATTATAGATAGAAAGGCTCTGCTTATTTGGGACAATAAGGATTTCTTCATCTTTGGCAATTAATTATGGACGTCAGAAATTAATTGAATTTTAATTCATTACCTCTAAAAAATTTAAACATACGCTTAATTTACACATTGGATAGACAAAATAGTTTCCTTAAAAACTAAAGTGTTCTTTGTGAAGTAAGGCAATTTAAATGGCCATGATAAATCTAAAATTCAACTCATTTCTGCTACAAGGGAAAAAATTAGGGAGGGATTAATGTAATTAAATCAAAGACGATGCCATCTTTAAAGCATTTCAATAAATCATAAATAATTGAAAAAGAATAAAATAGGGCTTTTGACACCAAACGAGACAGGAAATAACTGATTCTAAACAATCAACTATTTTCGTATTGAACTACCAGACTGTAATAGCCCTTTTCGTAGATTCCATAAAATCAACAAGAAACATTTTATATATTTTTAAATATAAAATCCATTTTAACCAAACAAATATAAATTACCTCCCGTAGAATTAAAAACGGACACAAATTATGTTTTTTCATAATAAGATTAATTAATTGATAATTTTTTTCAAAAAAAGTTAAATACAATTTGTCATATTATTAAAATACATATATATTTGCAGTATCAATACGGTTAAAGTCATAAACACTGGCTTTTTAAAATTACTCTCACTTATTACTTCCGATTCAAGTATACAATAACCTTAGTTATATTGAAAAATAACTTTTCAATTTTACTTTGGTTTCTTTTTCTAATCAGTTATGCTGCTTATAATAAGAAAACCAAAATAAAATGGTCAATTTTTTTCATAATTATCAAAGGTTTCCCCAAATTATTTTTGAATAATATCTTCAAAAATAACCTCTCTAAATAAAGAATCGATAGATCCTATACATACGAAAGAAAACAAAAAGGCTGTAGAGTATATATAAAATACTCTTCTCTAAATTCAAACACACCAATCAATCTGTCTCGATTTAATTAATCGAGAGAACAAATCTATAACTGCTTCCTAAGTGGTATAAGGTTCGTTTATTCTAATCAAAAATTATTTTTAAATTATCAAGGCTAAAACACTAACAAGTGAAAGTCAAAAATTTAAACCTAAAGCGATTAGTTGCTTCTGAATACATAAATTTCAATAGCTCTCTACGCTTTTTGATTTAGTACATTTTTAACTGAAACTAAGTAAATGAATCAGTACTAGTAAGTAACTTTTTCAATTCATACGGATGAATTCATTCGTTAGGAGTCAATCGGGTTTTAATGCTAAAAGCAAATGAATTTGCTGCTACTTTGAATCTAAAAACGCTCTCTTAATTGTCTACAGTTAGCTTATTGCTACCTTTCATTGATTTTTATACACACATTCCTTTTGAGCGCTTCACACTAGGCAGCTCGTGGGCACACTTCTAGTAAGTTTTGCCTATAAAAAGGTATGTTTTCTACACTATGAAACATTATAATGATGAACGCTAGTAACAGACACTGTACTGCTGTAGCCTTTTCTATGTTTGCACTTAAGCAAACTAACAAGGTGTTTTGGACTATTAAGCACTTCCTCAATAAAGGTCTTTGCCTTATTATTTTGGTGTGCTGTCTAGCGTTCTCGAATTTACAAGGACAAGTACAAACACAACAAACACTCACTATCCCTGTCGATAGTACGATTTCTATTAACACGCTACTTGACTGTAACAACACTTCGAGCTTTGTCAGTGATACAGATGACCATCATCTCTATACTGACAGCACCCCCCGAAGCGACACCATGAGTATCTGCCCGCAAAATCAAAGTCAAAGGCTTAAAGTAAGCTTTTTGCACTTTGATTTAGCGGCAGGTGATACCCTCCTTGCCTACGATGGTCGCATTCCTTCCTCCACTAATTTGATAGACAAAGCCAGCGGTGTGGGCAACTCTCAAGCATTTGGCAGTTGGGTAGCTGCGCATTGTTCTCCAGATTCTAATCAAACTGGTTGTCTCTCTTTTATTTTCAAAACAAATGGAGATAGAACCGCTTCCGCTGGTTTCAAAACAAACATCCACTGCTTGGATAGAAATTTCCAAATTCAAGCACCTCTTATTAATAATACTGCAGTTCAAAATTGTAATCGGCCTTATCAATTAGTGACGATTCCGCCAGCAATGGTGCTATCAACTTGTGATACGGTTTATAATGATACGACTTATGTGCGTATTAAAAACTCAGATGGTCAACTCTGCTTAGATACTTGTTTGTCCAAAGCAAGCAATATGAGCTTAACCGACACTTTTGCTTTCGGTAGTTATCTGGTAGAATATAAATTAAAGCGAGATAGTACCATCACTCAACAAGCGACCTTTACCGTTCAAGCACCTATTCTAGCTTGTAATGATACCATCAACATCGCAATGGATGCCAGTTGTGGAGTAAGTATTCATCCAGATTTAATACTTGAAACGGAATGTCCTGCTATTACCGATACTTTACATTATGAAATCACTATTCGGGACGCAAAGGACAGCATTATCATGAGTGGGACTAGTAAAAATGGTGCTTATCCAATTATTACTAAAAATTTAGTACAGTACTGTAATAATGCGATTTATACCGCAGAAGTAAAACGTATTTATTATGATGGTTTAGATTTAAATTTTTGTAATGATGGTATTCAAAATAATGCTTGTTGGACCATTCTTAGATTTGAAGATAAATTGCCGCCCCTATTTATAGCCCCTATTCAAACAGATACTATTTATGCTTGTGATATAAATACGGTACCCGATGCATTGAATATGGTTACTCCCGAAATCTTTGAAAATTGTGAAACCACTTCCGTCACCTTAAAAGAAATCGCAAGCCCTAGCCCACAAAATATTTGTGATACCGCTATGCATTACTTAATCGTCTGGGAAGCGAGAGATGCCTGTGGTAATATAGCAACAAGAGAAGATACCCTAAAGGTCTTTAGACCTGGTGTCGATAAAATCATTCAACCAAAGGATGTCTTATTGAATTGTGGGGTAGATAATTTAGCTAGATTGGATGATAATCATCAATTAGGTGCACCTAGCATTAAAATTGGTTTTCAGGCGAATGGTGTTTTTATACCGACAGATACCATTCAATTAATTGAAAATGTCAATGTTTGTAGTTATAATTTATTGCACGTCGATGAGCTTGTTGCAGTTAATTGTAGTGAGAAATATTATCGACATTGGCAAGTATTAGATTGGTGCGCTAATGAAAAAAGCATCCCGCTTCATACCCAATTAATTGAATTTAGAGATACTTTAGCTCCCACCATTCATTGTAATGAATTTACGACTTTAGCTACTGCTGAATATATCGCTTTACCGAGTACTACTTGTCAAATAGCCCTTAATTTTCCGCTTCCTGAAGCTACCGATATCTGTCAAGCGAATCCGATTGTAGAAGAGTTCTCGGTAGCCGTTTTGACCAATAATACTTGGATTTCCTTAAGTACTTCCTTATCAGCAGCAGGTGAATTAGAATGTGATACATTTAGAGTTGGCTATCGAGCTTTTGATGATTGTCAAATAACACAAGCTAAAGCAGATACTTGTTATCGCTATTTTATCATCCAAGATTTAACGACGCCTACTGCTATTTGTGGAGATGGCTTGACTGTTTCCTTAGGCAATAGAGACACCACATTTGTCCACGCAGATGCAATAGATGGAGGTAGTTTTGATATGTGTGAAGTAGATACCATCTTGGTGAGAAGAACGCTCTGTGAGAACATTTCTGCTTATCAAGGGCCAATCAATACTTATGTGATTGATAGATTAGGCACCAATATCGACCCCATAGGTTGGGATGCTTATCTAGGCTTTACTTGCTGTGATGTCCATCACCCTATTTTTGCTGAATTGTTAGTTATTGATAAAAAAGGCAATTATAATATTTGTTCGATGAATGTACGAGTAGAAGATAAAGTTCGCCCTATTTGTCAACCATTGCCTCCTGTTACCGCTTTTTGTGATGAATACCATGCCGAGGATTGGGGTTCCGTTACCGACCTTAATAGAAATGATGCGTTTGACGTAGCAGAATGGACGCCTTTAATGGGCGATTTAGAAACCTATTATAACCTTGAATTTGGGGATCCAATGCTTGTTTGTGAGGATAATCTACGGTGTAATGCACCCATGATGGAACAAGAATATCAGTTGATCAAAAAAGATTGTGGCGAAGTGATGGTCAAAAGACGGTATAGAGTGATTGACTATGGAAAGAATCAATCTGCTTGGGCAGAACAAACGATTAATTTAATCTATCGAGCGGATTGGAAAATAACTTTTCCTATTGATCTACAAGGAGATTGTGATGCTCGGTTTGGTCCACCCACAGAATCTCCTATTCAAAATGGTAATTGTGACCAGTTAAGCTGGGAATATGAAGATGAATTTTTTGAAGCGACGAACGATATTTTTGTAAAGGTTTTACGGACTTATTATATCATTAATTGGTGTATTTATGAACCTGGTGATGCCCCTTTAATCGTTCGAAGAGAAGAGAATTATCAAAAATTTGTGACGAATCCAAGGATGATTTGTAGCGATAGTTTGGCGGATGTTGGATTTATTAAATACACGCAAGTCTTAAAAGTAGTAGACGAAGAAAGTCCTTTATTGTTAATTGGCAAAGTGGATACCCTTATTACTGGAAAAGGCGATGTTTATCCGCTAGGAGAAGAAGACCAAACGCTAGGCAGCGCCCCTTTTGAATGTGATGCGGTAAAAATCTTCCAAGTATTTGGTAGAGATTGTAACGAAGCAGTTTCCGAAAGTTTAAATTATCAATGGGAATTTCTAATGGACGGAACCATTCTAGCTACAGGAATAGGCGATACCTTTAGTCAAATTGTCTATCCTGGTCCACTGTACGAAGCTCGATGGTGGGTGACGGATATTTTTGCCAATACTTCTTTGATTGCGGAACACTATACTTTTGTAGATGGTCTTAATCCTGTGCCTTATTGTAGTGGTGGCTTAGTCACGGAAATTATGCCTAGTCATAGATTTGCCATCATTTCCGCAGATATGCTTGATTTAGGAAGCTATGATAACTGTAGTGATCAAAGTAATTTAAAAATACGGTTATGGCATCCCGTTCTAAATGTCCCCCGACCAGAAACGGCTGCCGATGTGATGGCCTTGCCTGATGTCTTAAAATTAGGCTGTTTTTTTATCGGTACACAAGAAATTTCTTTTTATGTCATGGATGAAGCAGGTAATTTTGATTATTGTGTCACTCGCGTCATTATACAAAACAATATGCAATCTTGCGCTCGACGTAATGTTTCAGGAGAAATTATGGATCAAACAGGGCAGGCTATTGAGGACGTTGAAGTAATCGTGGAAAGTACAGATGCTAATTTATCCATTCAATCTAGTGATACAGGAGGGTTTGAGTTTACCATGCCTGACGGTGCAGATTATACCGTTCATCCTTACAAAAATAATGATCCATTAAATGGCGTTAGTACCTACGATTTGGTCTTAATTAGTAGACATATTTTAGGCATTAACCAATTTGATACGCCTTATAAATACATTGCTGCCGACATCAATCAGTCTGGAACTGTGACTGCTTTTGATTTGGTTCAACTTCGTCAATTGATTCTAAACATCATTCCTACCTTCCCCAATAATACGAGTTGGCGTTTTGTAGATATGGTACATGAATTTGAAACGATGGAAGCAGGAATGGAATTGGCACCTCAACATGAAGAAAAAACTATTCGCAACCTATCCAGCGATCGATTAGATATGGACTTCCTCGGCGTCAAAATTGGCGACCTCAATGGAAGTGCCGTATCTAACCGCTCTGCTGCAACCCAGGGCAGACGTCAACAAGATTATTTTACGTTGACTACGGATAATCAACTACTTGAAAAAGGAAAAACGTATACCGTACCTTTCTATGGTCATGATTTTGAAACAATCAATGGTTATCAATTTACCCTAACATTCCCTTATTTAAAATTAATCCATATCGAAGGAGGTGTAGCAAACACCGAACATTTTGGTCGAACTTTAGCAGACCGAGGTGTTTTAACAACAAGCTGGCACTCTTTACAATCCCATGAAATTACTACCCCTTTGTTTACCTTGGTTTTTCAAGCAACAAAAGCGGGTTCATTGAATGAGTTGCTCCACATCACCTCCGACCACACCCCTGCTGAAGCTTATAGCTTCAGCGGGACTTTTTTAAACGTTTCGCTTGCTTTTAGCGAGTCATCACCTATTCCTTTTGAGGTGTACCAAAACACCCCAAATCCATTCAATCAACAAACAAGCATCGCTTTTGATTTGCCCGCTAAAGGAAATGCCGTTTTCCAACTGGTCAACTCTCAAGGGCAAATTATTAGAAAAGCAGAAGCAGAATACCAGAAAGGGGTAAATGAAATCCTTTTAGACACCAGAGATTTGCCAGATGGCACTTATTATTATCAATTGTCTACTCCTTTTGGCGTAGTCACCAAGAAAATGATAAAAGTGCAGTGATGTAGTTGGCAATTATTCAATTGGCAGTAAGCAGTAACACAACTCTTTGAGCTGTGAAGCCGTTGGCAGTTGGCAATTTTCGCCTCTGCCTGCCATAAACTTCCGATAACATCGGAGCAAGCCGTGTACTGTAAACCGATTACCTCCGATTTTATCGGAGCAGGCAGTACACCGTCCCAAAGTAAAGATTAGTTTATGTTATAAATAGTTTGACGCTAGTATTTAATTAAAAGCTGTAGAAACACTATAGGAAAGTTGAAGCTAAAATGTATCGTTCCAAATTAGTCGCCATCAGTGGGAGGAACACCAATGATTTCAACTAATAAATACATTTAACTTTAAACCGCTTCCGCAACACATGAAACATATTAAAATACTTAGTTTGGCCTTTCTGTGAGATTTAAGGTCGAATTTACTTTCCATACTAGCTGAAAAACTACTTATTTAAGAAATAGCTGGACGATTTTCGTCTGGCTATTTTTTTGTATCTTAGATGCTGAAATTAATTAAATCTATGCCGTAACATGGACGAAATCTATCAACAAATGTGGACTGCTGCCTTCCCTAAAATAAAAAAAGGATTGATTAAGGTAGACAACCAAATAGATAATAATACAGATAATAGGCGGGGCATTACGTTATTAATTCGGCCTGCCCAATCTGTTATTCATCAATTCCAACAATTTTTACAGAAAGCACAGGAATTTGCACCGAATCAATATTATTATCCAGCTACTGATTTACATTTAACGACCCTTTCTATTTTTTCTTGTCAGACTGGATTTAACTTCCATCAAATTGATTTACCTACTTACCAAACATTAATTCGGCAGACCTTAAAGAAATTTCCCGCTTTTCAAATTAAATATTCTGGTATTACACTTTCTTCAGCGGGTATTGTCGCTAAAGGCTATGATGAAACAGGTAGATTAAATCAAATTCGAGCAGCCTTAAGAAATGCGTTTAACGCAACTACTCTACCAAATTCGATGGATAAAAGATATAGCTTAAAAGCCGCTCATACTACCCTAATAAGATTTAGGCAACCCTTAAAAAATCCTGCATTATTCGCCGATTTTTTAGCACAACAACAAAATATTCCATTCGGTACCATGACCGTTCCCGCAATAGATTTAGTGGCGAATGATTGGTATATGAAAATGGAGCAGGTGACTTTGTTGGAACGGTATCTGTTGCAGTAGGCAGTGAGCAGTGAGCAGTGAGCAGTAGGCAGTGAACAGTGGACAGTTTTGGGATTATAAAACGAAAGCCTTATCATTAATCAACATCCAATTACCATTTACTTCTAAATAAGTGCCATTTGGAAAAACTGTTTTAAATAATTCAAAAAATTCAGCCACTTGGGCTTTATCTTTCTTTGTTGCTGCCAGTTTATTGAATAGTAAAATACCTCCTGGATTTAATAGATTGTCTAGTTGTCTTAAATAATGTTCCGTTTCAAAATTATCGGGTACTACATCATCTAAAAAAACATCCATACACAGCAAGTCAAAACGTTCATGACAGTAATGCACAAAAGCAAAAGCATCTGCTGGCATCATCGTGATTGGAGAAATTAATTCGGGTAAGGCATATTTATTGGCTAGGTATAAGACGTTTTCGTCTATTTCTACGGCGGTATAATGATAGGATTTATTAAATTTTTTCTCTAACATATAAGGAATACTTCCTAAGCCAAATCCTAGAATTAATACCTCTTTAATGGTTTCGGGTAAGTTTATTTTTTGAAAAGTAAGCGTAAAATTATCGTATAAATCAGCGAAAGAATAAATGGCATTCGCAGTAGACAATTGATAGCGTCCACGACTTAAACTCACGTATAAGTGGGGATTAATTTCACTAGGCGCACTTTCAATGTGAAATTCAAAAAAATAACTTAAGTATTTTTTCCAAGTTGGAATAGTCAAATTGCTAAAAATTATCGGCGGTTCATATTATGAACTATAAATAATGAAAGATGAATTTATTTATCGTTCATTCTTTTCACCTATCGGTAGACAGGCATCGTTTGGCGAACCTATTAGTATAATGGACTTATTTTTTACTTGTTACTTAGAGATCATCACTGAATCTTGATGCATCACTTTTCCATTCTGATGTTCCCAATGACGGTATTTTTGCGTCTGCTCAAAGATAGCTTTTATTAAGTTACGTTCTACCTCATCAAAAGACTTTTTCCTTCGTTGATAAACTTTTTCTGCTACGTTCATCGCTTTTTCCAATTGATAAGTAACAGAATCATCTACGCCTCCCCAAGTAAAAGAAGGAATAAATTTTGCAGGAAATCCAGCACCAAATATATTACTAAAAACACCCGTTACTGTTCCTGTATTCAACATGGTATTAATGCCACATTTCGTATGATCGCCCATTACCAAACCACAAAATTGTTCTCCTGAGTTAGCGTAAGCTGCTAATTCATAATTCCAAACCTTTACCATTGAGTAATTATTCTTCATATTGGAATTGTTCGTATTAGCTCCCAAGTTACACCATTCTCCTATAACTGCATTCCCCAAATAGCCGTCATGTGCTTTATTAGAATAACCAAAGACAACAGAGTTTTTAATTTCTCCGCCAAATTTAGAATGAGGGCCAATCGTTGTCGCACCATATATCTTAGCCCCCATTTTCAAAGTAGCACTATTTCCCAAAGAAAATGCGCCTCTAATCAAACAGCCCTCCATTACTTCTGCATCTTTTCCTATATAAATAGGTCCATCCGTAGCATTCAATATACTACATTCTACTTTTGCGCCTGCTTCAACAAAAATTTGATGTTTATTAAAAATAGTATTTGTTGAGCTAATTGGAGCAGATTTTCTATTTTTTGTTAAAGCAACAAAATCTAATTGGATGGCCGTTTTATTGTATCGAAACAAATCCCAAGTGTGCCTTATCTTCAAAAATGGTGTTCCCTCAATGTCTATACCTTCTAGTGCGGCAATTGGCTCATTATTGATCAAATGAACAATTTGATCACTCGTCACTTTGGCGGCTATAAAATCATCCCCATCCATTAAGGCTTCATTCAAATCTAATTGAGCGACCAATCTGGTTAATTGAGGGGTGGGAATGACACTACCATCAATGACAAAATTTTCGGCTTCTATTTGAATTGGATATTTTTCGGCTAAATATTCTTGCGTTAAATAGGATGCTTTTCCACCTAAACTCTTTTCCCATTTTTCTCTAATGGTCAATATTCCCACTCTTAATTCACTTACTGGACGGGTAAAAGTTAAAGGGAGTAATTGTTCTCTTGCTTCATTATCGAATAAAATAATGTTCTTCATGTAGGGATCTAGTAATGTTGAATAAAATGTTGACGGAGCATTAACTAAATAATTATATTAAAATAGCAAAAAAAAGAAGCCGCTAAAAATTAATAATAATTAGGTGTTGGTACTTATTAGTCTTTATTCTAAAAGTTGTCAAACAGTAGGCTGTAAACGGTGTGCCACTTACCGTGAATCGAATAAAATCTAATCATGACTCAACTAATGCCCTCTATACTTTATAAATACGAAAAAAAAGTAATTTTAGTTTATGGTAATTCTTTTAAAATTATCAAAAAATAGATTTGCCCCTAAAAATAGGTAAAACAAAAGCGCCTCAATTAAATCAACTGAGGCGCTTTTGTTTATAAAAACCAATATTTGCGATAAAGATTATTATTCTTCTTTTTTAGCAAATTTTTCAAATTTTCCAAATTTCTTATTGAACTTATCAATTCTACCCGCTGTATCTACAAACATCATCTTACCAGTAAAGAATGGGTGTGAAGCACTAGAGATTTCTAGTTTGATTAATGGGTATTCTTTTCCATCTTCCCATTGGATTGTATCCTTTGTATTTGCACAAGATTTTGCTAAAAAGGCATAATCAGCAGAGAAGTCTTTAAATATTACTGTTCTATACTCTTTTGGATGTGTATCCTTTTTCATATCTATTATTATTTATTTGCTAGTTATTTTCAATATTTCTCAAAATCGACTGCAAAGATAAGGGTTTTCTTATAATAAATAAAGCCATTATTAAAAATTAAATGGCGATTTCAGGTAAAATACAAAAAGGGATAAGTATCAATGTACTTATCCCTTTTTAAACCGAGATGGTTTAGTATTATTGCTGCTTTATTTTTGCAGAATAATTGACTCTCAATTGATTGGACTTACGCAGTTTAGTTTTTACGTCCTGCACAATTCCCATAGTTACATTGCCATCTACTCTAAGAGAAGAAGTAATTCTACCATGTTGAGATTCATTCACCTTGATTTTATGCTTTTCAATAAAAATTGGAATATCATTGATATTCGAAATTTTATCGCCAAGCTGTAAGGTAGGGCTAGTCCCATACAACGCTTGGTATTTCTTCGTTGGCTTTCCTAAATATAGGTAATGTACCAAAGATTTTTGCTCTAATTTTGTTAGTTCCGTTGCAAAAGGAAGTTGTACCGCTACTTTCAATTCTGCATCTCTTAATACGGTCGTTACCATAAAGAAGAATAAAAGCATGAAAACGATATCTGGTAAAGATGCCGTTGACACCTTTGGTGGTTCTTTCCCTCCCTTATTAGAAAATTTTGACATAATTTACAATTTTTTTCGGTGGTTAAATAATGGTCGTTTTTCGACAAACATGAATTATTCTTCACCGAAGTTTGTTGGCTCTGCTTCAGAAATTACTAAAGGGAACTTAGCTCTAATTTCCTTTCTGATGGCTAATGGAAGGTCTTCTGAATAGGCTTGCCCATATTTACGTTGACATTCTTCCTCCCATAGCTCAGAATAAGCTGCTTTTACTTCGTTATATACTTCCAAATAAGTACCATACTTTGTCCCTCTGTCATTCTTAAGAGAAATAATTGCCTTATTAGGTGCTTCTGATAAATCCTCTTTTCGTTGAGGGTTCGCAATAAATTCTTTAGTACGATCTTTTAACTCGTCTACTCTTGTAGGCTCTCCTCTTACCAATAACTGGTTTTGAGCATTTACCAAAACTGAAAATACATTCCGCTTTTTCAATTTAGTAATATCTGGCTCTTCGTCAGACCATGGTGGCAACTTTACCAATACCCCCTTATCTACGTCAATGGTAGTGGTTACTAAGAAGAAAATGAGCAACAAGAAGGCTATGTCTGCCATAGAGCCCGCATTAATTTCATTGGACATTCTATCTTTTACACTTTTCTTTGCCATTGTCTATTTATTTTTTGATTGATTAAGTCTTTTAAATTGGACTCACTTAGCTTCTTGCACTTCTAATGAAACTCATTAGTTCTCCTCCTACAAATGCTAATCCTGTAAGTCCAGCTAAGATAGCTGCTCCAACAATTGAACCATTTATGATAGCACTTTGACTATCCGTTACATTGAACTCAGTCAATGCAGCTTTAACACCTTCGGAGTCAGCTCCAGCCAATGCTTGCCCAATAAAAAACAATGCTACAATTAATCCTATGCCTGCGATTCCTTTAACCGCTCCTTTTGGATTAGATAATGTCTGGAATAATCCAAAACCTACGGCTGCTACAAAACCTAAAATAGTAAGTCCTATAACTGCATACAATCCAAAATTAAAAATATTGGACTGATTTCTCTGATCTTCAGCAGTTGCCATAAAATCTTCAATGCCGCCTAATACCCCTGCTAAAAAGCCAGCAGTAATTAAAACACCCGCACCAAATGCAACTAACTGGCCGTTTTTGGCTAGAAATTTATACATGATTTGATTCTTTTTGTGATTACTTAAATAATGCTTTTTCCCTTTTAAAGAAAAAAGATGGTTGAGCTAGTGCTAAAGCAGCACTAGCTTAACCAATATTTTTAATAGCAAAACCGACTAAACGGTCTAATAAAACAGACAATCTTTTACGATTGTGCGCTTATCTACTACTTAAATACATTATTATTATCCATTATCTCTACTAAGGCGATAGAAGATTCTTCCATTTTCCCTACAATACTATCTACTTTAGATACGATGTAATTGTAAAAAATCTGAAGAATAATCGCCACAATCAAACCGAATACAGTTGTTAATAAGGCAACTTTAATACCACCTGCTACAACTGATGGAGATAAATCTCCTACCGCTTGAATACGGTCGAATGCCTGAATCATACCAATTACCGTTCCCATGAAACCAAGCATCGGTGCAATAGCGATAAATAAGGCAATCCAAACTAAGCCTTTTTCTAAAAGACCCATTTGTACGCTACCATAAGAAACAACTGCTTTTTCAACAGCTTCAGGACCATCGCCTGCGTTCTTAAGACCTTCATAAAGGATACTTGCAGTTGGGCCAGGAGTTGATTTACAAACTTCCTTAGCACCTTCTAAGTTACCTTCCTTAAGGTTTTCATCGATTTTTGCCAACAACGCATCTGTGTTTGTTGTCGCAACATTCAATGTAATAATACGCTCAATACAGAATGCCAATCCTAAGATTAAACATACTAATACTAAACTCATAAATCTCCAGTCTCCTTCAATGAATTTTTCCTTTAGGATCTGAAAACCAGTTGGTTCTGCTTGTGCCATGGCATCAATTGTAAACAGACCAAATACCAGCAGA
>CALFWI010000259.1 GCA_937928615.1 uncultured Saprospiraceae bacterium
CCTCATTAAACCAAGGGAAAATACCATTTTGGTAGGCTTCTATTAATCGGGGGACGGATAAATCACCTCCTAAAGCTAGAATACCATCTTCATTGGCAAGGTCAGCAGGAGGAAAAGCAATATCGTCTTTAGCAAGCCAGTAAACGGGCATTTGAATATCAGTTGCCAGTTACCAGTTGCCAGTTGTTAGTTGTCAGTACGGAACTGGCAACCAACAACTGGCAACTGGCAACTGTTATTATTTAATTAAATCGACTTCTTCGGCTTGTAACACTTCTTTGCTTTGTTCAGTATGGTGTACAAAAGCAACCACGTTACAATTTTCAGCGACCCATTCATCTGGCAAAGTAAAAGAAAAAATATTAGAAATGGATTGGTTGGCAATGAGTGCTTCATTGATTGGATTGCCAAAGGTATTGGTAATCATTGTTCGGAAAACATGGGATTGGGCGTAATCTGCTACTTTTCCGTCAGGGGTTAATTGCACATCCACAATATCGTTTTCTGTAATCAGCAGACTTAAATTTAGCGCATCAGAAATATTTTGGGTGGGCGTAATGCCTACGGAAACATTTAGAATTCTATTGGCCGCATTATAGGTGGTTTCTAAATCTAAGGCTATGATTGCTTCGGCTTCTAATTCCTGTCCGACAAAACCACCCCAAGTTGCAAAAGCCTCTATTTGTAAATCATCTTCACCCGAAAACTGTTTCCGATTAACCACACCAGAAGGAAAACCAATTGGTTGGTCTAGAAATTCTAGTATAGCATTTCCATCATCCGTTCGATAATCATTTTTACTATCGTTATAAGGACGAGAGAAAAAACCTGCATGGTAAGAAACCGCAATAAAATCATCCCCAAAAAGGGCTTCCGACTGTAAATTATCAATCTCTAGTTTTGCTTGTGGGCAATTCACACAACGCACACCTGTAAACTCTTCCATCAGTACCTTTTTGACAACGATTTCTGGATTTATTGGTGTAGTTGTCCCCTCACAACTGAGACAAGGAATAATTGGTTTATTTTCAGTACAAGCCATTAAACAATAGACGAGGAGACAAAAGAAGAAATATTTAATATTTTGGGAAACCATACGGGCTTAATTTTTTATGCTAAATAATGGGACTAAAATTCAATTAATCAATCATTTTTTGTATCCCAAATAGAATTTAAATACTCAATAGTAGATGTAGGATATCCTATATCAAGAAGCAAGTATTTTTTTAGAACATAGAAGATGTGAAGTGACAGCATGTGCCTTTTTTCGACCTATTCATCGTTCATCATTTATAGTTCATTTTTCCCTAGAAGGTCGAACTTGCCGTAAATCGAAAACCACTAAAAGCAGGCTCTAATCGACAAATACCACCAGAACAAACAACCCCTTCTACTTGCTTAACATAGCTTAGAGAAAAACGATTAGATTTAATCGTATAAAAAAGGTCAAGCCTTGGGTAATGTATTTTATCTGTCTTTTTAGGGTCAATATTATACATGTCAGATACGGTAAAAGTCCATTTTGGAGCGATAGCATATTCTGCCAACCCAAATACCCAACTACCAAAATCTTGGTCAGTCTTCATGTATTGTAATTCAAATCGGATACTCTTTTTACGGTCAATTTTATATAAATAATCCACAAAAGGAATAAAAGTTTTAACAATTGGAACGTTGGGTTTCGTCTCAAAAATTTCTTGGTTATACTGTTGGAACTGTAATCCTGCCGTTAGAATAAATTTCTTTCTTTTTTTGATTTGAATTTCTGAGTAGCCTTCTCGATATAGTAGTTGACCATCTAAATCGGTGATATTAGAAAAAGTTAGCTCTACTCCAATATTCTTTTTAGGTCGAAATTTGACATCAATTTTTACGGCCTGTTCCCCTAATTCTTGAATAGCTGGTGTGTATCTACTCGTTAAACGATAGGTATTAAATCGGGACATAGGCGGCAAAAAATTAATCATTCCTCGATTTAAAGAAACAAACGGGTTGGTTCGAAAAGTGAAATTTTCGGTACGTTTTCCTTCTAAAGTAATCCCAAATCCGTCGCCTGCAATGCTTAAAGAAGAATAATAGACAGCCCCTTTATCATTTACTAATTGACCAAGGGTAGTACTACCATCTCGGTTGGTTTTAGTGGCAAATGGGTTAAAAAATACATCTTCAGTTTTCCATGCAGCTTCGGCATACCAACTTACTTTGCCAACAGTTAAAGTATTATACAAAGTCACGGCATAGGTATTAAAATTAGGGGCGATACTATCAGTAACAGAGAAAGTAGCAACCGTACCGACAATTCTTTGCATGGTTTCATCATCATAGGTTCGATTAACGATACCGAAACCAGGCGTTAAAGACCAGTTACTTTGTTCTTCGGCAATAAATCCATCAATACTAAAAGCTTTGATAACAGGGTCATAAATATCAAATTGTTGTTTTTGCCGTCCTGTTAACGCTTTGATTTGCCAATTTTCTCCTAAGTCATAACCTAAGCGAATTCCTAAAAGGGCATTGTCAATTAACAAAGGACGTTCTTCGTAGGCCCTAAAAATAATACCACTACCAATTTGGTCATATAAATACCCACCCGCTAAACTGAGTTTATCAATTTTCTTTTTGACATACCAACGGCCAATCCCTTCAGCAGTATAAGAACCTTGTGGATTTAATAAGTTGGAATTATTAAAAAGGTCAAATCGAAGACCAACATCAAAACCGCTATAATTATAATTTAAGTTGAGCCAAGCGTCCGCACCATATAACTGATGGTCATATTGCGGCGTATTGGTTGCACCAATGGCAGAATCTCTAAGGAAGATATTGGCGTTTGCTTGAAAACTGCCCGATAAAGTTCCTTGTTCATTTTGTGCGAATAAGCTGAAGGAGCTCGCACAGCAAATAAAAAATAGTAATAATTGATTGAGTGGTCTCATAAAAACGGGAGTTCTAAATAAAATTAAAAAGGGTGAAAACACTAGTTACTTTTATCAATAAATAGTTCCTTCACCCCGCTTAATTTATAATTAACTTGTCGGCTGATATACTTATTTTAGTAGTGGAATGTTTCTAAAAAATGGGCTGTGTATCCTATCTTTTATAAAATTGGCTGAAATGGGTCATTTGAAAGACCGAAACTAGCCATATCTTTAGCCCCTTTTACATTTGTAATTGGAATTTCGCCAAAACTCGCAACATGATTGGTCGCAATTTTTGCTCCAGTAGGTAAGGTCGTCCAATTTTCCCAAGTAGCTGCAATTCCACCAATTGGAATGATAGAGGTCCACATTTTATAACTAGTAGGCAATCCTTTGTCATCTAATATCCATAAATAAGAATCTCCTGGAGTGGTGCCACCAGAAACATAGGTTATCAATAGAGCTTTACTGCCATCTTCTAAAGTAATAAGCCTTCTTTCTGTACCAGGGTCAAAAACTTTGGCAGGTGCATTTAACCAAAAAGAATCGTTACAAAAAAGTCCCCATGCTGCTTTTACTAATTTATCTCCTGCATCACCTGTAACTTCCGTTCCATTTGTCCATGCCTTCCCGCTAATTTCATCAGGGTTTAACAATACTTCATTTTCATCCCAATTAACCTTTACTAGATTTCGAGTTCTATCCCATAAAAAATCGTGCCCTCTAGGAAAAGACCATTGTATAACTCCCGTCGTATCCCAAGCGGGCTTATCAATAGCTGCCAATACTTTATTGGCAAGTGCATCTGCTTCTGCACCAGTCGTTCCCTCAGGTATTGACTCACTGGCGACTTTTATAAAAATAAAAAGACCTAAAGCTATGACGGCAATAATACCCAATAACCATTTCAACCATTTTGGAATTCGCATTGTATAATATTTTTTTGATATAAAAGAAATGACTCAAAGGTAAGTTTTTAAAGTGCTTTCAAATAGCTTTGGCTTTTAAATCTTTTGACTTGGGTCGATTATTATGTAAATTGACTTTCTTTTCGTTTTCCTAAAATGATAACTATAATTTATTTTACTCAATCTGACAAGGTGCATTTATTTTGCCTTTCCCGACTAATGTATTACATTAGCAATCCTGTCAAAATTAAATTAATTTTTTGTTGACTATGAAAATGAGCGTATCTATAAAAAAAGGCACTTTTCTGATTCTTTTCCTTACTTATGCTTCCATAAGTAGCTGGGGACAGGTATCATTTGATCAAGAATTTGCTGTAGCAGAAACATATATTGAGGCTGAAAAAAACAAAGCACTAGAGAAAGTAATTGCTCGTATTGAAAAGACTAAAGAAAAAGGGAATGAAATATCTACGGCAAAACTGAATTATTTAAAAGGGGTCGCTTTTTTAAATAAAGAAGAACTAACTAAGGCGATACAATTACTAGAAGAATCAATTGCTTTTGGAGAAAAAGAAAATATTACCTCTCTTTTTTTAACAAATGCATATATAATGAGGGGGCATTGTTCAACTGATTTAGAAAAATACGATGATGCGCTAAGTTATTACGAAAAAGCGTTAACCATTGCCAAAAAGAATAACCAAAAAGAGACAAAGTTAGCCGACATATATTATCTCTTAGGACTCAATGCCCGAGAAAGAAACTTGTTAATAACCGCGAATAGTTTCTTTAAGAAAGGAGTGGCTATTTTAAAAAAGGTATATCAATCAGAACATCCATCATTATTGAAATTTTATGAAGAATTAAGTATTAATCATAAGGCTATAGGTAATTATGATTTAGGGATAAAGTACCTACAAAATAAATTAGAGATACTAAACAAAGATACCATAGCGAACAAAGCTGAAATTATTGCTCACCATCTTTCCGTCGGCAAATTTTATAGAATTATAGCGAATCATCATAAAGCCATCACTTATTATGAAAAAGCACTCGATTTTACAAAAAGATGGGATGCGGATAATATAGAACAAGAAGCGATGCTTCATTATTACATTGGCGATGCTCACCATTTTTTAGCGCAATATGAACAAGCATTTGCTAAATTTGAAATAGCTAAATTAGTTAATCCCAAAGATAATTTTTTCAAATACGAAATACATAGAAGAAAAGGACAACAAGAATCTAGCGAAAATAACCACAAAAAGGCATGGAATCATTTTCAAATTGCTTTAAATGGTTTAGAATCAGATAACAATAGTTACGAGTATGATATTATGTTATGCTACGTATCCATTATAGACCATCTAGTTTTAGAGGTTAAAGATTATAACAAGGCATTGCTTTATATTGAAAAAGCAGAAGCCATTGGAAGCTTTCAATTCTATTTTCAGTTTTATGCGAATATGGCAAAGGCCATTTGTTATTTGAATTTAGGGAATTTTAAAAAATCAACAATGTATTTTGCGGAAGCGAAAAGCGTAATAAAAGGAAAGCTAAGTAAAGAGAAGGTCGGATTACAACCACTAAATAACAGAGTTTACCTCAATTATTGGATGGCAGAGAATTTATTCAGTCAAGGAAAAACAGAAACGAATATAGCATTAATCCACAAAGCAGATAAATTATTAGCCAGAAATATTGATTTAATTAATTACCTACTTTCAAAGTATCAAGAACAAAGTGCAAAAGAAAGTTTAACTACTAATTATTATGAAGTATTTGAAAAGTCAATAGCCGTAAAACATTATTTATTTCAATTAACTCAAAATACAACTTATCTTTCAGACGCATTTTCTATTTCAGAACAAAGTAAAAACTTGACCTTATTCGAGACCATAAATACCAATAAAGCTTTTTCCACCGCTGGTATTCCGCCTTCACTGAAAGAAAAAGAAAATCGCCTAAAATCTAATATTACTTATTTGGAAACCATGCGGTATGAGGAAAATGAACAATTAGAGAAAAATGATAAATTGATTAGCCAATTAAATAATGATATTTTTGATTTAAAGCAAGAATATGAAGGTTTGATTAGCAAAATAGAAATAGACTATCCTCGTTACCAACAACTAAAATTTAAATCTAGTACAAGTACGGTTGAAGATATTCAAAAAAACTTAATCAGTGAAAATCAAACGCTTATTGAATATACCTTAACGGATAGCATACTTTATGTTTATTTAATTAATCAAGATACTTTTAAAGCCTATAGTTTACGCCAAAACAAAAAAGAATTAGCGGAGAAGATTAATCGTTTCAGAAGCAGTATTTATAGTTATCGTTCGCTTTCTAACCTAACTTTTGCTTCAAGAAATGATTCTCTAATAGCGGTAACGAATCAATTGGGATTTGAATTATATGAAGGTTTGATAAAGCCCTTAGAGGAAGCATTAACCTCAAAAGTCATTATTATTCCAGATGATAACCTAGGATATTTACCCTTTGACGCACTCCTTAAAAAATTACCTCAAAATGGAAATAAATTAGCCGTTCATTACTTATTAGAAGATTATTATATTAGTTATGCCCATTCTGCTAAATGGCTGAAGGAATTAGGAGGTAATACGACTACAGACTTTAAGGAGAATTTTGTTGGAATAGCCCCTTTATTTCAAGAAACGGCTGAAAATATTGATGGAATTGCCGCTATCACAGGTTTTAGAGAGGGTTTAAATCCACTCAAATACAATGAAGAAGAAGTAGTTAATATTAAAAATAGTATTGGTGGAAAAATCATTACAGGAATTTCTGCCACCAGGAAAGCATTTATAAAATATGTGCAACAAGGACAAGTACTACATCTAGCCACCCATGGCAAATCAAATGATGAACAAGGCGATTATTCTTACTTAG
>CALFWI010000260.1 GCA_937928615.1 uncultured Saprospiraceae bacterium
CTTGAACGGGATTTTTCATAAGGTAAATATTTAAATTAAAAGTACTTTGAAAAACAAAGTTAAATTTAAAACGGGATTATTGTAAGTTTAGTATAGCGCAATAAATATTTTTTAGGCTAGCAAGCGCATCCGAATCTAGACGCAAAACTGAAAAATGAAGATGGTACGCCTAAACGCATGAATTTTAGTGAGACGGATAAAACCGATTTAGTAGCGTTTTTAAATACCTTGACAGGGGTTACGCATATGAGTAAATTGGCTTTTTCTGACCCTTTTAAATCTTAGTTTACTTGAACTTCTAAAAATATATAAATAGGAAAAGTATCGGACAGCTTTATTGATGTCCGATATTTTTTTGCCATTAAACCTCAAAAATTAACCATTGATATTTAATATCTCCCAATCCATTGAATTTTTACAAAATTTATAACTAACAATTGCTACTTTGCGTAAGGTAAGGAACTACCCAACTCAAATAAAATTAGAAGCATGATAAAGGAAGCCACCACCACGCCATTAGCCCCCATTCCAGTTTCCAAAGGACATTGGTTATTAAAGAACCTGCCTGGTATGGGAAAAAATATCTTGACCCATTTTTATGAAACAGAACAGAAATTTGGGCCGACTTATGATAATCCTATTCCTTTTATGCGGATTATCTGTACCTCTGAGCCAGATTTTATGCGCTACGTTTTGCAACAAAATCATCGAAATTATAAAAAGGGAAAATCTTATGATGTCCTAAAGTTGGTCTTAGGGAATGGTTTAGTGACCAGTAATGGGCAATTTTGGCAAAAGCAACGAAGATTGGCGCAACCCGCTTTTCATAAAAAGAGTTTAGCTGATTTATTTGATGCTATGGGAGAAGTGGCAGGGGACTATTTTAATAGCTTGGAAGCAAAAAGAGGAACAGAGATAGACATTGCTAGAGAAATGATGGCGGTAACTGCTAGAATAGCTTTGAAGGCATTATTCTCTGATAATTCAGAAGAAGATATGAATGCGGTGTATGAAAGCATGACGGATGTGCAACGCTATGTTTCGGATGTGTTGAATGACCCTTTTGCTCGAATTAAATTTCCATTAAACGGTCGGAAAAAGCAATTTAAAAAGGATATGTCTGTGCTGAATGAGGTAGTCTTAAAAGCGATTGCCAAGCGTAGAGAAAGTGGGGAAAAACATCCTGACCTATTGCAAATGATGATGGATGCGACCTACGAAGATTCTAATGAGCAAATGAATGACCAACAACTGAGAGATGAGATGATTACGATGTTTAGTGCGGGACATGAAACCTCTGCCAATGGCTTAGCTTGGACGATTCATTTATTGGCAAAACATCCTAAAATTGTGGCTAAAATGCGAGCAGAAATTAAAGCTGTTTGTGGAGATAAATTACCCGGCTTTCAGGATTTACGCCAGTTAACTTACATTCGGCAAGTAATTGATGAAGGAATGCGTTTATACCCACCTGTTTGGGGCGTGAGTCGAACAGCAATTGCTGATGACGAATATCGAGGTGTGAAAATTAAGAAGGATGAAGTTGTCTTTTGTTTAATTTATAATGCGCATCACCGAGAAGATTTATTCGAAAATGCCAAGACTTTTAATCCCGACCGTTTTGAAACAGCAAAGGTAAAGGCAATGCCTAAAATGAGTTATTTGCCTTTTGGAGGTGGACCAAGATTATGTATCGGAAACATGTTTGCGTTAATGGAAATGCAGTTATTATTAGTCGGCCTTTTTCAACGGTTTGATTTTGATTTAATCAAAGACCAAATTATTGATATGGAGGCTTTGGTGACTTTACGACCTCGGTATGGGATTAAGATGAATTTGAAGTAATTTTAAAGTTGCTTTGCTAGTTGCTAGTTGCAGGTTGCTAGTTGTGCTACAGCAACCTGCAACTTAATAAGCTAATATTTGGCAAAAATTTATGAATACTACCATTAAGACTAGTGGTAGAAGAAGGGTAAATAGCTATATTGTTTATTGTTATATTCGTATAAAGTAATATGATAATAAAATAATTATCCAGAAAATTTATCAGTCTCCTAAAATTTCTTCAATCTTCACTGCCTTAGAATGGTCTGAATGTTTAAAGTTTTTATTGGGATTGCCCATTTTAAATAAAGCGGTAAATTGTTTCCATACAAATAAGGGGAGGCCCCAAATGGCACTCCAGATTTTGTCGGGTACTTCAGATAAATAAAGCGACCAAAAGATATTAAGTGAAAAAATGCCAAGCCCCATAAATAACCAAATACTAATATAAGGATTAATTAAAAGTCCTGCGGCCAATAAAAATAGGGCGGAAAAAAGTAAAATGAATAGCGGCGGCGCAATCGTAATCAAACCGAATATTAATTGATTCCAACTAAAATTAGTTAAGCCTTTTAGAATTAAACCAGAAGAATTCGGCAAATTTTGAAAGTAAGAATACAACCAACGACTTCTTTGAGTTTCTACTTTGTCGGCAGTAGTTACTTTCTCATCATAGACAATGGCATTTTTAGCAAAGACAATTTTTTCATTCTGTTTTAATAAGAAGTTTTGTAGAATTTTATCCTCCTGCAACATCTTTTTCCACATTTCCTTTCCTTGCTGAATTTCAGGACTATCTAAGTAAGCTTTGTATAATTTAGTGTCGACAGCCATCCCTGAGCCAGAAATAACAGAGGAAGAACCAATCATATAGGGGACATAGCGCTCTACAAAGTTTTTATAAAATTCTCCAGTAGAGTCGGCACAAGCATAAATTGTATCTAAATTCTTTGCCGTTCTTTGGCCTTGAATACTTCTAAAACCTTGGTTGGCGTAGACATTTATTTCTTTCAAAAAATTAGGATGCACCAAATTGTCCGCATCTAAAACAATGGTGTATTCGTGTGGGCGAATAAAGTGCTCCATCGCATGGATAATAGATTTTGCTTTTAATCGCAAAGATGGATTCGGATAAAAAACAGTTAAGCGGTCGTCCGTTAAAGAAAAATCACTAGGCTGACACTCATCTCCAACTAGATAAATATGAAAATTTTGATAGGGTTGTTTTAATAAAGATTGGACTAAATGCTCTGTAATAGCTACGTTCTTATAAGCAGTAATAATACAGGCGAAATCATAATCTTTAGTCACCTTTTTGGCATCAATTTGCTCTTTGAAGAGTTGGGCAAAGACAACCGTTAAAAAAGGGAAGACCAAAAAAAAGAGGATAATACAGCTGAGTATTAGGTAAATGATTTGCATGAATGTTGTGTTTTCTCAATCAAAAAGGGGATGTAGAGGAGGTAAGTATCCGAAAATTAAAGGAATAATCGTTGAGATTCAAGTTTTTATTGGAGGATGTTCCATTTTTAGTACTTTTAAAAACAAAGGGGATGTTATGCGCATCCCCTTTGTAGTTTTTAAGCATAACTTTTATTGAGTATAGCTTCTTGTGTTGGTAGCAAGTCGATGTCTGCCTCCCAAGCTGCTTTACGTTCTGGATTGCTCCTGAAATTCCATTTGATGGCTCGCCAGAAAGCAGCTAAATGTTGCCATTCTCCTTTTAGGCAATACATCAGAGAGTTTTTGGGAATGGTCAGCAAGAATAAGAAGAGCGTGAAAACTAAATATTCCAACTTGCTTCTATTTTTTGCCATAAATAAAATCCTATTTCGCGTCAGGTAATACGTCTTTAATGGATTTGTTTTGCCAACGGAAATAGATTCTTTATGGTAAATTTTAGCAGTAGGGGCGAATAAAATAGTATACCCCGCTTTTCGGATTCGTTCACACCAGTCTAGTTCTTCATAGTACAAGAAATAAAACTCCGACATGAGTCCTGCTCGTTCCAGTACTTCTCGTTTGACCATCATGGCTGCACCATGTGCATAAAAAGTGGGCTTTGACTGGTAGTATTGACTTTGGTCAAGTTGTTTTTCTCCAATAATGGCATTTCTACCAGTAAAGGGATTAACATTGGTCGCTCCTGCATATTGAATAACATCGACTTCTACTTCCTGGGCAGAAGTTGGATAATAGCAAATCAAAGGACTTACTACACCAATTGTTGGTTGATCGAAGGCAGATAATATTGCGTTTATCGAGCCTTGAGTAATGACCGCATCGTTATTAATAAAAAATAGGAATTGACCCTTGCTAATTTCAACACCAAGGTTGTTACCACCAGCAAAGCCCCTGTTTACACCACTTACAATTACTCTTACATCAGGATAAATCCTGTTTATTTTTGATTTTGGGGATACTTTAGAAGCGTTATCCACCACTATAATTTCAAAAGGTACGTTTGTATATTGATAAATAGACTCAATTAGTTCTAGCGTTAATTCAGTTTGGTTATAATTCACGGTGATGAAAGAAACCAAAGGAGTTTGTTGAGTCATTTATAGTGTATTTTGAGAGTAAATTAATTGAATAAATAGCCTTTTCTAGAAAATTGGGAGGATTAATAATTGGCACTAATTCGCCTTACTTTGGAATGGTTAATTTCAAAATAAGAGCAGATAAAGTGCCGTTATTCAGCAAATTGCCTGAATGAGGGTATTAATCTCGTTGTACCATAGCGGGTAAAGTCCGCATCATTATTTTTAAATCTAGAAGAAGGGAGTAATTATCTGCATAATTCATATCTAGTCGAATACGTTCTTCTGCTGCTAGGTTATCTTTTCCTCTTTTATCTACTTGCCAAAGACCCGTTAAGCCAGCAGGCGCCATAAATCGCTTAGACCAATCATCACAAGTTAATTTTTGCGCCTCATATAAAGGAAGTGGACGATTACCTACAATAGACATTTCACCACGTAAAACATTGATTAGCTGAGGTAATTCATCAATACTGGTTTTGCGAATAAATTTCCCAACTGCTGTAACTCTTGGATCATCCTTTATCTTAAAAAAAGTACAGTCTTGGCTGGCTTTCTTTTTACCTGTTTCTCCATAGCTATTAGCACTAGCTAAAGTCATTAACTGAGTATCCGCTCCTGATTCCATTGAGCGAAATTTGATAAAGTCAAAGACTTGATAACCCGTACCCACTCTTTTAGAGTAATAAAAAATCCCCCCTTTGGATTCCAATTTTATCAAAGCTGCTACAAGTAATAAAATAGGAGAAAGTAATAATAAAGCAGTACCAGCTACTGCAATATCGAAGAGTCTTTTACTACTAGGCATTGAAAAAGTAGTCTCTGTAGGCCTCTCCTCTTTTTTTACAGCTAACTTTTGTTTGTATTTATTCAAAAAAGTTACCCGTTTTTCAATTGTCTGCCAATTGATTTCGCCACTAAAACAATCGCTGAAACCCAATTGTAATAATTTTTTCTTTTGACTAAGAGAGAAATCACTTTTTAAGCCAATTACAGGAATGTTACCTAATAAATTATGCGCTTTTAAGGCTTTAACCGTCGATTTAACGCGGCTGAAAGTTAGCGAGTCAAGATTAATTAGAATAGCATCAGGAAGAGGCTTGAGTTGATTAAAGTTCCGAATCATTTCATTGAGAGAAAGACAAGAAATGGATTGGAAACTATTTGGGAGTGTCATTAGGCTAATTTCATCGTTAGCCTTTTTGTCTTTTACGAAGAGTAGTCTCTTCTCTGTCGTAAAGTAGTTAGGTAATGTAGTAATACTCATAGTTTTTGTTTTAACCCTAATATTAAATCTGCCCATAAACTTTAATCTTAAGTACTTCATAAATAAAGACTTAAAATAGATTATTATTAATGGGCAAAACTAAAAAAGTAGGCTAAACCGTAGGAAAGTACGCATAGCAATAATAGGCTATAGGTATTCCTGTAGCACCGCTTATTTTAGTCTTTATTTATGCCTTCTCAGAAGGACTTTAAAAATGCATCGCAAAAAAATAGATATTACATGGGATTAAAAATCTGAACTATACAAAGAAGTAATATGTATTAGTATCAACTAAGGAATATAATAATAAATACTTCATTTTGATTATTTTTCTTAGAAGGCATCCCTTCTGCAAGTAATTCACGAGCCTAAACTCACTCATCATGCTTGCGTCTTACCTAGAAGAAAAAATAGTTACGCTAACTGTTATGATGTATCCATATTTCATTCCTAATGTAGATTACTATCCATATACATTAGCTTCTTTTACAAATAAAACTTTTGATTAAGTTGTCACTTGTAAGGGGGGACGGGTAAATATAGATTCAATTTTTTCCTGTAATTTTCTTGGGTCAAAGGGTTTTTCAAAATAATGCTGAATATCTTTCATCGCATCACTAGTAAATGTGGTTTTGTTGTTACCAGATAAAATAATCACTGGAATGTCTTTATAAAAGCCACTAGATTTTAGACCAGTTAAAAAATCTTTTCCAGTCATTTCTGGTAGACCTAAATCTAGTAGAATTAAGTCAGGATAGTTTCCTTCCTCTAACCAGTGCATAGCATCAATTCCATTACTTTTAGTGACAACTTGATAGCGTTTGCTAAGGAAATGATTCATTAACAATCGAAAACTTTTATTGTCTTCAATCATTAAAATAAGCCTTGAATGCTTCATATATATCCCCCAATTTGAAAACGTTTATAAAAAAATAAAAATGTGACATAATTTCGATTAAACAGAGGGATTACCTCTAGAAATTACATTACTGGGGGATAAAAGCAATTGCTTCCCGAAAATGAATAAAAAAACCCGACAAGGAAGGAAAGTTACTGGGGGAATTTTCCGAAAGGGGGGCATTAGTCAGGTATTCTCATACATGTTTATTCTAATTGAAGTTAAATTTATGGATTATTTTACAAATAACAAAGCGTCTTATGTCACAAAAAAGAAGGTGCTTTGACGATTTAATTAAAAATGTAATGTTTTAAATATTGTTATACAGTAAGTTGGGGTGAAAAAAGTTTATGGTATTGAAAATAAAAAAATATGAGCTGTCACAAAAAAAAGTTTTAAAATGAAATAAATTTAAAAAATAATTATGTTTTGATTTGTGACATGGTAAAATAAAGAATAATGTATTTGTTCCCTAAATTAATCGTGCTTTTAAAGGATAAAATGACAAGGCTGAACTAAAAACATCCATTTTTGTATCCTATTTTATAGGGTGTTTCTGACCTAGTTGAAGTTTTAAGGGTTTGATTATCAATTTTTTAAGATGTTTTGTAGCTGAAATTATTTGATGATTAAGGGGATTGGCTGTTTAATAATTAAACAATACTAACCATCAGACCATCAAATTCAGGAAAACCGAATAAAATGGGAAGATTCAAAAAAATCAGCTAATTTTTTTAAACAGGCTCCTACTGTAGAAATTACCTATTTCTCTTTCAATTTACTTATTTTTGGCTTCTTTAAAGAAAAAGCCATTATCTACATGATTAATATTATTAAGTTATCCTTGAAAAATGTTCCTTTTGCCATTGCCGCTCATTTGATAGAGACGGAAGCAGGGCCTATTTTATTAGAAACAGGGCCCCATTCTACGCTACCTGTTTTAGAAGCAGGATTGGCAGCACTTGGCTATAAAATGGAAGACATTCAACACGTATTTCTAACGCATATTCATTTAGATCATGCTGGAGCTGCGTGGGCATTTGCAGAAAAAGGAGCAACTATTTACATGCATCCATTCGGAAAAAAGCATATGGTCGATCCTTCAAGATTACTAGCTTCCGCTAAAATGATTTATAAAGACCAAATGGATGCTTTGTGGGGAACTTTAAAACCCATTCCTGAAGCACAGGTAGTCACCGTAAATCATGGAGAAAAATTTACCATTGGCGGGGTAGACATCATTAGTTGGAATACGCCAGGTCATGCGGTCCACCATGTTTCCTTCCAAATTGGTGATAAATTAATAGCAGGAGATGTAGCGGGCGCTAAAATTGGCGATAGCGGTATGATTGTACCACCATGTCCTCCACCTGATATTAATATAGACCATTGGATGGAGTCTATCAATTTATTAGAAAGCCTTAATTTATCAGAAGTATATATTGCTCACTTTGGAAAAGTCACAGATATAGTGAATCATTTTACTGCGTTAAAACTAATTTTATGGGATTGGGCGAATTGGATATTGCCCCATTACCAAAAAGGAACGCCACCCAATGAAATCATTCCATTATTTGCCAAATACACCAAACAGCAATTATTAAATCATGGTGTCCCAGAAAAAGACTTAATTATTTACGAAGCCTCCAATCCTACGAATATGAGTGTTTTTGGTTTATTGAGGTATTGGAAGAAACGATTGACGAAATAACAATAAAGCCATATTTAAAACCATATAGTGCTACAATTCATAAATCTTTGACAAGTATTATCTTAAGAAGTTGCTGGTTACTAGTTACTGGTTGTCCAGAAACAACTAGTAACCAGCAACTAGCAATTTTAAAATTTCTTGTCAATAACTTATGAATTATTCTAATAGCAATTTAATAATTAGTGAGTATTATGAAAAAAATAAATCGAAAAAACTTCTTAAGAAAAACAGCCATAGGGGCAGTCGCTTTATCCACTGTAGCAACGGCATGTGGTAGTGAAACAGCACAAACAAATGGGGATGGCGCACCTGCCATCAATACGAGTAAAAAATACCGTTGGAAAATGGTTACGACTTGGCCGCCTAATTATCCAATTATCGGAGAAGGACTAGAGGAAATGGCGAATTGGATTGAAGAAATGTCAAATGGGCGGATGAAAATTAAAGTTTACGGAGGAGGCGAATTAGTGCCGCCTTTAGAATCTTTTGATGCCGTCAGTAGCGGGACAGCAGAAATTGGGCATGGAGGTGCCTATTATTGGGCAGGGAAAGCACCAGCCGCTCAGTTTTTTGCCAGTGTGCCATTTGGCATGAATGCACAGCAGATGAATGCTTGGTTATTAAGTGGCGGCGGATTGGAATTATGGAGAGAATTATACGCAAAATTTAACTTAGTTCCATTCCCCTGTGGCAATACGGGCGTACAGATGGGAGGCTGGTTTAATAAGGAGATTAATTCTATGGCAGATTTGCAAGGATTAAAAATGCGGATTCCAGGGTTTGGAGGAAAGGTTTTGGAAAAAGCAGGTGGTTCCCCCGTTTTAATACCGGGCAGTGAATTGTATACGAATCTAGAAAGAGGGGTCATTGATGCAACGGAATGGATTGGACCTTTCCATGATTACAAAATGGGTTTCCAAGATATTGCCAAATATTATTATGCACCGGGCTGGCATGAAGCAGGAACGAATTTAGAATTATTTGTCAATAAACCAAAATTTGAGGCTTTGCCAAAGGATTTACAGGTTATTATCGAAACGGCCGCTTTGCGCTATAACACTTGGATGCTTTCAGAAATAGAAGCACAGAATAGTTTTTATTTGGATAAATTGAAAAAGGAAAAGAATATTGACATTCGTTTTTTTCCTGACGAAGTGTTGGACCAGTTGAGAAGCTATACGGACGAAATTTTAGCAGAAATCACCGCAAGTGACCCTTTTGCTAAGAAAGTCTATGATTCTTATAATAGTTTTAGAAATCGGGCTAAAGCTTGGGGAGCGGTAACGGAGAAAGTCTTTTATAATAAATTACAGAAATGATAGAGGTTTCATAGGGTTACTGGAGTCATCTCTAAATAATTGACAAGTAATTTATTTATTCAAAAAAAAGGGATAAGCAGTATGAAAACGCTTATCCCTTTTGTCTATTTATTAACTAATTTTTTATCTGCCAAAGGCTTTTAATTTTTTGCCAGCCTCTAAAAGTTTATTAACGGCCTCCACATCAGGCAAGTACAATTCTTGTTCTTCAGGAGTATCTTGCCCTACGCTATACAAAGACTTATTGTCCGACTGAGTAGCCGAGACTAAGCTTAAGTAGGCATAAGCAGAGAAACTCGCAAAAGCAAGAAAAGTAAAGGCAATCAGTTTGGTTTTTAACTTTTTCATAAAGACAGACGTTTAGAGGCAGTTGGGTGATTCATTACAGTTTAAAGATACGTTAAAAGTATCTTAAAAGGGACATTTATTCGACAACTACCCCAAAAATGAGGATAATCGGCTTTTTATTAAAGATGAAGTTCAAATGGAAATAGTTGCAAATGAACTTGAATTTATACAAATATAATTTTTTATAAATTGTTTTATGGCAATTCTTAAGCTTTTTTTAACTGTTTTTTTAGAATAGAGCGTCAGGTAATAAAATGATAATCTTTAGAGGTCAGAAGTCAGACCGAAAATTGAAATTTTCTGTCAGAAGTCAGATTTACTTAGTATAAATACCTGAAATCCAGTAATTTAATTGGGTAATTTCTGACTTCTGAC
>CALFWI010000261.1 GCA_937928615.1 uncultured Saprospiraceae bacterium
CATCCATGAACATTAACACTTTACAAAAACAGCCACATCTATTTTCTGATTCCTCAGAAAAAATTAAATCCATAATATCAAGGCAGCATTTTTACAATCAGCTAAATTTTAGCTAGTTTTCCTATGTTTTCAGGAATAAGAAAAGTCAATACTTTTTCATTTCCTGCGCCGAAGGAAGACCACTAAAATTAGTACGGAATTTTTTGAAAATGCTTGGCTTTGCCAATATCCTACAGAAATAAACTAACATTTTTAAGCTTTCCCTTACTAGTTTAAAATTTTGAATGCGTAAATTTTGACTGTTGAATTAATACTAAATACACATTAATTTGACTCAATTTTTCCTAGGTACTCAAAATTTGAAAGGAAGAAACTAATCAGTTAAAACTCAGAAATTACCATCTATAAAGTTACTTACTTTTAGATTTTGAATTTTAAATTTTTAATTTCTCTCCACAAGGCCTTCCAGCCACTTACAGTTCCCAAATTAATTGTTTAAGGACAACAACAGTAGCAAAACATTTTGAGCGTAGTCTGACAATCTTTTAACTCAATACTCAAGTCTCGCCAAAAAAAGTTTTCCTACACTGGTTATTACTATCTAAAAAAAGATTTTCTAAGTTATGAATTAAGTGTTGTAAAAGAGGAGTCAATACGCTTCATGCATCACTTACCATTCATAATTCAAAGAAAAAACCAATTTGTTATTTAAATGGACATTCCCGTTGCTGCGAGTCTAATAGACTTGTCTAGCAAAGGAAAAAAATTGTTTTGTAGCGACTAATCACCACTGCACGACAGGGAAGGAGTTTGCCTATCAGTTCGATTTGATGGTATTTTTTCTCCCAAAACCGATCGCTCGAAGTACCAACACACAAACACTAATCACTTCGAGTATTTTTTAACATCAAATCCATTTTTGTAAAACTTTTTTAACAATGAACAAACCTTTTACACCATTAAAAAATAACCAGGCAAAACCAACGGTAGGACAGCTTCCACAGCCATTAGGGAATTCAGTTAGTGTTATTTGGAGAACGGTAGGCTTAACTGCATTAATGCTCCTTTTATTGTTAAGTTATAATACAACTACAGCACAGGTTTATTGTACAATGGTCTGTAATGATAACTTAAATGTTTCTGTAGGAAATGAATGCAGTGTAACCATCTATTATGACCAAATTTTAGAGGATGGAGATAATTCTCGAACTTGTACCCCAAATGGTTACCAAGCCTTTACTATTGATGTAATGGATGAAAACCTAAACGTTATTCCTACTAGCCCCACTATTCCCTACGAATATGTAGGTAGAACCCTCACAGTAAAAGTAAAACATTGGGCAACAGGTAATAATTGTTGGGCGACCATTAATTTACAAGATAAAATAGCACCTAAGCTGACCTGTCCTGCCGATATTTCTATTCCATGTACCGCATCTACTGACCCGTCTGTAACTGGACAAGCAACAATATCTGATTGTGGGTCAAGTGGTAGCGTGACTTATGAAGATGTTTACTCGGACTTAGATTGTGGCAATCCAATTGGAAAAATTACTCGAATCTGGACGGCACAAGATGTACATGGAAATAGTAGCAAATGTTCTCAAATAATTAATATTACTCGACCAAATATTAATGCGGTCTTATTCCCACAAAATGTAGATGGCATCACTCAGCCAGCTATTTCCTGTGTAGATGTAAATGCCAATAGCAATAGAACAAACCCAGAATATACAGGGTATCCAACCATTAATGGAAAAGCAATCACAGCGATTACAGGAGATATTTGCAAATTAAATGTAGATTTTGAAGACCAAATAATTGATGCTTGTAGTGGCTCTTACAAAATATTGAGAACCTGGAAAGTATTGAACTGGTGTACAAGTGATTTAAAAGAAGCGATTCAAATCATAAAAGTAGAGGATGAAACACCACCAGTGATTAATGTCCCTGCGGACTTAACGGTAGGTACGCAAACCATTGATTGTTTTGCGAATGTTCCTTTATTGCCCGCTACTGTTACGGATGCTTGTTCTGATGCAGTAACTATCAGAATTACCTCTGCTTTTAATACTATTGAAGGAAATGGCGGTGTTTTATTAAACGTACCAGTTGGAACACATACTATTGTTTACGAAGCAACAGATGCTTGTGGCAATAAAGCGTCTAAACCAATGCGCGTAACCGTATTAGATGATGACCCACCAACAGTTGTTTGTAATGATGAAACAATTGTTTCTTTAAATACAGATGGTACCGCAACGGTTTTTGCAACCAGTTTTGATGGGGGCAGTTATGATAATTGTTGTTTAGACAAATTATTAGTCAGAAGAGTAGGGGACGCTGATTTTGGATTAAGTGTACAATTTTTATGTACCGATAATGAGGTAATGGTAGAGTTACAAGCGACGGATTGTCATGGTAATGCGAATAGTTGTATGGTGAATGTATCTATCCAAGACAAAGTAGAACCAAGCATTGTTTGTCCAGCAGACCAAACGATTGATTGTGAAGCAGATTATAGCGATTTAAGTCAATTTGGTCAACCACAAGTTTATGATAATTGTGGATTTGACATTGTAGCATCTACGCAGACAGATTTAGATAATTGTGGACAAGGAACAATTAAAAGAACTTGGACGGCAATGGGCAATAATGGCGGTGGCGTGACAGCTTGTACGCAAACGATTACGATTATCAATGCAGCACCGTGGAATGCCAACAACGACCAAATTGCCTGGCCAGCAGATTACGAAACATCGACTTGTGCAACGGCTGCTACTTTAGCTCCAGAAGATTTACCAACAGGATATGGGGAGCCCGTTTTTTCAGGGGATAATGCTTGTGCGCTAATTGCGACGAATTATGAAGATTTAGTCTTAGACATTGAAGCGCCAGCTTGTTTTAAAATTTTAAGAACTTGGACGGTTATCGACTGGTGTCAATATGAAGTAAATAGCACGAATGGAAAAGGTCGTTACGAACACGAACAAGTCATTAAAGTCATAGATAATGTCGCACCAACTTTCGCTAGTGAACCCATTGACTATACGGTTGATATGTTAGATGGTGATTGTAGCGGTACGGTGATGATACCAAATGTAGGCATCTCAGATTGCAGTCCGAATGCCACTTTAACTACACAAAGCGCTTTAGGAAACGGGTTTGGACCATTTAATAATATCCAACCTGGTATATACGATGTAAAATATATCGCTACAGACGGTTGTGGAAATAGTTCGACTAGAGACGTGAAAATTACAGTAAGAGATGCGAAAAAACCTACACCAGTTTGTATTACAGGTTTAATTATCTCTATTAAAGCAGGAACAAACGGTAACCCTGCGGGCGTAGAATTATGGGCAAAAGATTTGGATGCGAAGAGTTTTGATAATTGTACGGCGGAAGCAAATTTAGATTTTAGAATTAGAAAATACGAATCCAATTCTACCGAAGCGCCAGGGACTTCTAATATCACTTTTGATTGTAATGAAATAGGTACTCAACAGGTAGAAGTGTGGGTAATAGATGAAAATGGAAATTCAGATTACTGCTTGACTACAGTCGAAGTCCAAGACAATATCGCGAGTGCTTGTAGTGGAGGGGTAACCGATCCAGAAGATCACATTGCTTTATCTGGAAAGGTGACGACAGAAATGGGAGATGCGGTAAGTGATGTTTTAGTACAGATTACGCACCAAGAAAAGGATCCTTATTTAACAGAAAATGACGGACAATTTAGTTATGAACAATTACCCGGTAATTTAGATTATGCCTTAATTCCTGAGAAAAATACCGCTCCTAAGAATGGGGTGTCTACCTTAGATATTATCAAAATCAGAAAGCATATTATTGCTTTGGAAATGTTTGATTCTCCATATAAATACATTGCGGCGGATGTAGACCAATCTGGTAGTATTTCTACCTTAGATTTAATTCAAACCAGAAAACTTATTTTAGGCTTAGCAGATGATTTTCCAAATAATGAATCTTGGCGTTTTGTACCCGTAACACATGAATTTGCTGCTGGAGAAAATCCATTAAAAACGGACTTTCCTGAAATCGCAGTCATAGCTCCAGATGGAACAGATCAAGCAGACGTTGATTTTATGGCGATTAAGATTGGAGATGTAGATTATTCTGCTCAATCTAATGGGTATGCTAGTAGTGAAAGTAGAGGCCAAAACGAGGCTTTATCTTTTGAGTTGACGGATCAGACTTTTGTGGCAGGGGAGACGGTTGAAGTGACCTTCAAAGCCAAAGATTTTAAAGAGGTATTAGGGTATCAATTTGAATTGTTATTTGAAGCAGATGTCGTTGACTATCATTCTTTTAAGCAAGAAGCAATTACTAGTTTATCTGAAGACAATTTGGGCCTAACGCAAATAAATAAAGGAAAATTAAGAACGAGTTGGGACGAAGCAACCGGTGTAACCTTGGCTGATGGAAAGGCTTTATTTAGTCTAACCTTTAAAGCTAAAAAAGCGGGTAAATTGAGTGAAGTACTTCAGTTAAGTAATCGTTTCGCACCAGAGTTATATAGTAATATTGAAGAGATTTATGATCTTGAATTAAATTTCAATCAAACAGCAATAATTACTAATTCGGTTGAATTATTCCAGAATCAACCCAACCCATTCAACGAGCAAACAACGATTCAATTTACTTTACCAAGTCCACAACCAGCTACTTTAACCATCTATGATGTAAATGGTAAAGTTGTCAAGCAATATGCAGCAGAATATACAAAGGGACAACATAGCGTCATCATTGAAAGAGCTGATTTACCAACCGTAGGGTTGATGTATTATTCATTAGAAACCATTAGTGATAAAATTGTCAAAAAGATGATTTTATTGGATAAGTAATAGCATTTAATTAGAGACCAAGTTCTCGCAATAACTAGGAACAGTAATCCCACAAGGGGTAAGAATGGGGCAAAAATCCCATTCTACCCAAAGTGGTTTTGACAATTTTAAATTTTCAAAAAACCAATAAAGAAAACCAAGCTGAGTAATAACGATTATCAGTTTGCAAGAATAATAGGTTGTAAAATAGGTGATGGTAATAGGAAACTGGAAAGCTGTTAAAAAAGGCAGTTTTCCAGACCTCTTTTCTCCCAGACAGCCACAAGAAATAATAGGTTGTAAAATAGGTGATGGTAATAGGAAACTGGAAAGCTGTTAAAAAAAGGCAGTTTTCCAGACCTCTTTTCTCCCAGACAACTACAAGAAATAATAGGTTGTAAAATAGGTGATGGTAATAGGAAACTGGAAAGCTGTTAAAAAAAGGCAGTTTTCCAGGCCTCTTT
>CALFWI010000262.1 GCA_937928615.1 uncultured Saprospiraceae bacterium
CACCGTTATCCAAATCTGTATTAAAGATTAAACAACCTTTATCTAATTTTTTAATGCTGATGCCTAATTGTTTGACCACTTCTAAATTATCTTCTTGAGCGACAATGTCTAAAAAGGGGAGTCTATCTTCCGATTTAAAAATACCAATGGTGTCGACTAATTCGCCATTAACCACCACGTCACCGAAAAGGACAATAAATAAATCGCCTGATTTGATATGTGGATGATTGGATTGGTCGTATAAGTGCCGTAAAATATCTACGGAACGTGATTTGAAATCATTTTGGTCTTTGAAAACAAATTTGGCTAAATCATTGACTACATTATAGCCAATATCGACATTATGGATAAAATGATATGTTTCGGTAACTTTGGTAAATGGTTTTAAAAAGTAGTCCATTAATACATTCCTCAAAGCTTCATTGGGGAAGACCAATTCATCAGATACCACGATGCCTTCATCATGTGATTTATTGCCAATTTTATGAACGATTAGTTTGTTGATATACGCATCAGAGTAGTCAATCACGGTTGTGTAGTTTTCAATTTTTATATAAAATTTTTAAAGGGGGCGAAGATACTTGATTAATAAGCAATTTCAAACTCAACTTCAATTTCAACATCAAATTATAGTAAAAAAAATCAAAATCCAACTGCCGATAATTCTTCCAAAAATTCGATTCGATGTTTAAATTGTTTTTTTAGACGCTTGATAAAATCCTTGCGAGTGTCGTCATAGCCCTTAATTTCCTTGATAGAGACTAGATTTTTACAAATTCTGCGATAATCCAACCTCGTTGTAGCATGAAGGGTTAAGTTTTCAATGGTTCGTTTGACGTGCATTTCAAAAATATCTCTTGGATAAATATTTAAAATGGGGCGAACTAATTCGTTGAATTCCCAAGCGTTTTTTTGTGTTTTTGCCAATGCTAGGATTTCAGAAAAACGCAATTCGGTGGCGAGTAGTTTCGTATAGAAAACAGGATTAGTCGCATTATTTTGAATGAATACTTCTTTTGTTTCGGGCGAAATGAATTCCCGTAATTCTTTAAAGGCTTCTATATCTTGTTTTTTATCGGCATAAAAAGTTAATAACTCTATATAAAAAGGTCGGTCAACTTTTGGATGAATATGTTTTAATAAAAAACTAGTTAATTTATCAGGAAACAAATCAAAGGTATATCGAGCAATGCGATAAAATTCGTCCATTTGATTGAGTTGATGGTATTTTTGCATTAACTTTTCTGCTATGTCAGGGTCGTTTCCAGCAAAATTTTCCCCAATTTCTAGCCACCAATCTTCTTGCCTTAATAAGGCGGCACAATGCAAAGAAATTTGAGCAGTTTGATAATTGAGTAGTTGATTTTTGGCTAATAAGTTTTTTAAATACTGTGCAGTAGCCGGTGTTAAGATAGCTAATAAAAAAGGCTCAAAAAACTTAAAATCATAATAAACATCGGTCAACGATTTGTCGCTATGATGCAATTGCCAACGGTCAAATATTAGGTCAATGCAGTGTTTTATTTGTTCGACTTCTAAGGAGGTATCTTGTATTTCTTCAATAATTGTTGCTTGCCAATTTTGGCAAATAGTCATCGTCTCTGCCTCAAAATCGTCTATTAAAGGTGTTTCTTCCCATTCAGGTTCTGGTAAACCAAAACTGGCTTCAAACATGCCTAAATAAACCGTCAAAGCATTGGTTAATTGCCCATTGGCTAAAAATGCTAATGCTTTTTCTCCATAAGGATTAAGGACTTGCTCAATTTGCTCAATCGCTTTTTCTTCTTTTAATAAAGTGTTATTGGGTAATTTTTTTTGACCGTTTATAGGAAAATCAAAAACGGCTTCTTTTTCAGAAAAATCTACCGATAATAGTTGGTCAAAAATGTTTTTACGAAGGCTGGTGATGTCTATAGATACCTTATATTTTTCGTGATTTTGCTGTAGTTCAAGGAAGTTTTTTCGGAGAAATTCATTATGCTCAAAAAGCTGTTGTAGAAAATTATCTTGAGTGTTTTCAGTAGCTGTTTTGAAAACGTTTTTGTAGAAGTTTTTGCCGTCTTTTAATCGGTAATCAATAATTTCTACCGTTTCTTCAAAATCTACTTGGGTTTCCAATTCGATTTCTTCATACTGACCATCTAGTATATTCAAGCAAACGGCTACGGCATGCGCACAAAGACCACCCGTATCAAAATCACAGGTACAAAAACAATCAATGTCCAACTCATTTTCCTCTATTTGTACATCGTAAATAATTTCGCCAAAGACAATGGCAGTGTATTTGTTTTGCTCTTTTTTTAGCTCTCCTACGTCCTCCGAGAAATCGTCTCCTTTGTAAAGACTAGAAGTGGTAGCAGCTTCCTTGAGCCATGCTTTAGTCAGTTTCACTCAATAGTATATTTGAAATGTGTGTAGTTTAATTTAAGTCTTAAAGTTAGGAACTTTACGGCTAATTATTCATTTCCCAACCTATTTATTTCTAATACCATACCATAATTATAACAGGAAACTTTATATGCAGTTAGTTTAAATCCTGTATTTCTCTTAAAATATCGTGAAAGGTAAAGCCGTATTTTTTGTTAAATATTTGGTTTTTT